>JANLWM010000276.1:0-3416 GCA_031364525.1 Chloroflexota bacterium
CGACCTTCGATCGATCGTCGCGTGCATCTCAGGGACCGCTCCGCTCAAGCTCCAGACCGCCACGAAGTTCCGGGAGCTCACCGGTGGGAATCTGGTGGAGGGCTATGGGCTGACCGAGGCATCGCCGGTCACCCACTGCAACCCCGTATTCGACCACGCCAAGAACAGGATCGGGACGATCGGTCTGCCGTTCCCCGACACCGAAAGCCGCCTCGTCGATCTCGAGACCGGCGACCGTGACGTCGTGGGGGAGGCCGGCGAGCTCGTCATCCGGGGACCGCAGCTCATGGACGGCTACTACAACAAGCCCGAGGAGACCGCGCAGTCGTTGCGCAGTGGCTGGCTGCACACCGGCGACATCGCGACGATCGACGCGGACGGGTACGTGGCCATCGTGGACCGGAAGAAGGAGATGATCATCGTCTCCGGGTTCAACGTCTATCCGCGCGAGGTCGAGGAAGCGCTCGCGACGCACCCCGCCGTTCTCGAGGCCGCGGCCATCGGCGTGCCCCACCCGATCAAGGGCGAGGAAGTGAAGGCCTTCGTCGTGTTGAAGGCGGGTCAGACCGCGACCGCGGACGAGCTCATCGTGTTCTGCCGGACATCCCTGGCTCCGTTCAAGGTCCCCAAGGCCATCGAGTTCCGGGACACGCTGCCGAAGACGCTCATCGGCAAGGTGCTCAGGCGCCAGCTCGCGGAAGAGGACAAGAAGAAGCGCGCCGTCCCGGCGTGATCGGCGAGCGCGAGCGCGCGACACTGGTCACCGTCTGCGGGACGTTCGTTCCGGAGGGGAACGCCGGCGTCATCGCGGACGCGATCGTCTTTGAGCTCGGGGCGATCGGGCGTCCGAAGCTGCTTACCGATCTCCAGCTGTTCCTTCGGCTCGTCGACTCGAGACTCGCCAACCTCGCGCTGATCGGGAGGCCGGTCCGATTCAGCGATCTCGGGCAGGTCGGCCGCGAGGCGTACCTGCGGCACTGGGCGGATTCGCGGATCGGCCTGCTGCGCAGCGGGTTCCAGGCGGTGAAGCGGCTGACCACGTTCATCGCGTACTCGCGCCCGGAGGCCGGCGCCGATGTGCTGCTGCCGGGTACCGGCTATCTCCCGCCCGCACCGTTGCCCCTGCCGGAACGGCCGCTCGCCATCACGGCATTGCCGGTCAGCGACGGCCAGACCCTTGACTGCGACGTCTGCGTCGTCGGCTCCGGTGCGGGTGGAGCGGTGGCGGCCCTCGAGGCTGCTGCAGCCGGTCGCTCGGTCATCGTCGTGGAGCGCGGACCGGCGTGGACCGAGTCGGACCTGGTCCCCACAGAGGCCGAGGGAAGCGCGCGGCTGTTCTGGGATCGAGGCCTGGCCGCGACGGAGGATCTCGGCGTCGTGCTGTTCGCCGGTCGCGCGCTTGGCGGCGGCACGGTCGTCAACTGGATGACCTCGCTGCGGCTGCCCGGTGATATCCGCGCGGAATGGGAGGCGCTCGGCGCGGACGGGATGGGGGCCGAGCTGGATGCGCACTACGTGTCCATAGAGCAGCGGATCGACGTCAACACCGAGGAGAGCATCCAGAACGCGCAGAACGCCGCGCTCGCCCGCGGTCTCGAGGCCCTCGGCAAGCCGTGGTCGGTCATCCCGCGCAACGCCCGCGGCTGCGGTGACTGTGGCCACTGCGGGTACGGGTGCCGGGCCGGCGCCAAGCGCTCGAGCGCGCGCACGTTCCTCGCGGACGCGGTCCGGCTGGGCGCGCGGGTCCTGACGGACTGCGACGCCCGAACGATCACCCGCCGGAACGGCACCGTGACCGGCATCACCGCGCTCGTCGGCGGCCGCCGGATCACGGTCCGGGCCCGGCAGGTCGTTCTCGCTGGAGGTTCGATCGGCACGCCGGCGCTTCTGCTGCGGTCCGGCCTTGGCGGACCCAACGCGGGCCATCGGTTGTTCCTGCACCCGGTGCCGGCCGTGTTCGCGCGGTATGCCGATCCGATCCGGATGTGGAGCGGCGTGCCCCAAAGCGTCGTCTCCGATGCGTACGCGCGCCTCGACGGCAGCTACGGCTTCCGCCTCGAGGTCCCACCGGTGCTGCCCGGCGTCGCCGCCGCAGGCGAGGTGTGGCGATCGGCCGCGCAACACCGCGAGACGATGCTCGGGCTCGACCACTTCGCGGCGTTCATCCCGATCGTGCGCGATCGCGAGCCGGGCCGGATCCGCATCGACATGGATGGCGCGCCGCTCGTGTCCTATGCCGTTCGCGGCGCCGATCGCGCGATGTGCGTCCGGGCGGTCGTCGAGACGACCCGTGTCCACCTGGCGGCCGGCGCGCGCGAGGTCCGCACCTTCCACACGCGGCCGCTTGCCATCGAGCCCGGCGGCGACGTCGCTGCGTTCGCAGCGGCGGTCGAAGGTCGCGGCGTGGCATCGAACACGATCGGTATGTTCAGCGCCCATCAGATGGGGACGGCCGGTATGGGAAGCTCGCGGGACAGCGTGACCGATCCCGACGGCGCGGTGCGTGGGGTCCGGGGCCTGCACGTCGCCGACGCAAGTGCGTTCCCGAACGCGTCGGGCGTGAATCCGATGCTCACCGTGATGGCGCTCGCGCGCCGCAATGCCTTGCGGATGCTCCGGGCCTAGGCCTCCTTGAGCATCGCGTCAGTCCGGTCGTCGTACTCGCCGAAGTACTTCTTCATCATCCGGACCGCGACCACCGTGCCGAGCTTCAGCTTCAGCCCCTTCGGCTCGTCCCAGTACACCGCCGTGTCGATGCGCGTCCCCGCACCCTCGTGCACGACGCGGTCGGTGCGATAGATCCGGCCGACGAACGGGAACTCCACCGTGATGGTGAGCTCCGATGGCTGCTCGGCCTTGAGGACGCGGAAGACGACGGTGTTGTTGCCGCCGTGCTCGCAGTGGTATTCGGCGCCGACGAGCGAGCCACGCGCGCCTTCCTCAAAGCCGACGCTCTTGACGGCCATGATCCGTTTCCGCGCGGCCGGGTCTGTCATGAGATGCCAGACCCGCTCCGGGGCCGCGTCATAGCGGCGGGTCATCCGCAGCTTGGCTTCTGCCGCGGTCACCACGGTCCGATCCTCGCGCAGCGCATCCGCTCGCATCGGTGCGAGATCGAGATACGCGGCGGGCACGTCTCCGAGGTCGTAGTGCTGCGGCGCGTCGATGTAGTCCGCACGCGCTCCCGGTGGCCACCCGTTCATCGCCGCCGCGGTCGCGAGCAGGTATTCGCGAAGGGGCACGGTGTTCTTGAGAAGGCGATGGATCAGGTTCACGTCGGTTCCGTGGAGCTGGACGACGCCGGCGACCGTCTGGCGCGAGTACGTCCCGCGATGGACGATGAACTTGAGGCCGAGGCCACCGATCATCTGGCAGGCTTGGCACGGGCAGGAAGTGGCGGCCTTCATGTCCCGCAG
>JANLWM010000294.1:0-4418 GCA_031364525.1 Chloroflexota bacterium
GTGCTTCGGCCGTCCGGAAAGCTCCGCTTTCACGCCTGACTTCTCGAGTTCCGCGGCAAGCACTTTCATGGTGCGGTCGATGTAGCGCTCGCGGACGGCGCGACGCGATGCCAGGAGCTCCGCGAGCTCGCGATACCGCTCCGGCTCGAGGTGCTTGAACGAAAGGTCCTCGAGCTCCCATTTGATCTGCCAGATCCCGAGCCGGTGGGCCAGCGGGGCGTAGATCTCCATCGTCTGCTTCGCGATCCGGTGCTGCTTGTCGATCGGCATCGCGCCCAGTGTCCGCATGTTGTGCAGCCGATCCGCAAGCTTGATCACGACGACCCGCAGGTCGTCGGCCATCGCGAGGAACATCTTTCGGATGTTCTCGGCTTGGTGCTCATCGGAGGACTTCCCCGAGAACTGCGACAGCTTGGTGACCCCTTCCACGAGCCGGGCGATCTCGTCCCCGAACTCGCGGCGGATGTCGTCGGACGTACGGCTGGTGTCCTCGGGAACGTCATGGAGCATCGCGGCGGCGATCGTCGCCGGGTCCATCCCGAGCTGCGCCAGCAGAAGGGCCACCGCGGCCGGGTGCTCGATGTACGGCCCGCCCGACACGCGCCGCTGACCCTCGTGGGCCTCCGCGGCATACGTGTAGGCCCGACGGACGAGCTCCGCGTCGCCGTCGGGGTAGTGGCGGAGCAGCTCCTCGATCGCGGGCTCCGCGTCCATCTTGTTGCGCTGGGGCCTGAGGCGGTCCGCGACGCCGACGATCCGAGCGGCAAAGCCGGCGTGGTCGGATGCGGCGTTCTGCGTCATGCGGTCACCAGCTCATTCGCGAAGGTCGTCGCCGTCCCGACGGGACCGAAGTCGCGCAGCTCAAGCTCGACGAAGCCGCTCCGGCCGGCACCGACGGTGACGACCGCGTCGACGCGGCCGGCATCGGTCATCGCCTCGGCGCGGTCGCCGCGACGGAAGGCCATCGCGTCAAAGGTGAACTTGCCGACCGTGATCTTGCAGCGAAGGTGATCCGAATCCGCACCCACCTGCCGGATGCCGTGGACCCGCACGTCCTTCAGGAGAAGGTGCGGTCGCGGGTTGAGCGCGCCGCAGGGCTCGAGCATCGCGAGCTCGAGCGCGAGGCGCGGAGTGAGCATGTCGGGATCGATCGCGGCGTCGACGTTCAGCGTGGCGACCGGTCGCACCCCCGCGAGCATCTCACGCACGACAGCGTCGAGGCGCTCGCGGAACGCGTCGATCTGCCCCGCCTTGATCGAGAACCCCGCGGCCATCGCATGGCCGCCGTGCTTCACGAGCAGGTCGTCGCAGCGGTCCAGCGCTTCGGCGATGTGGACGGACGGGATGCTCCGGCAGGAGCCTTTGCCTTCGTCGCCATCGATCGCGATGACGATGGCCGGCCGGCCGCGATCCTCGACCAACCGCGACGCGGCGAGACCGACGATGCCGGCCTGCCACTCGGTGGCGGCCACGACGGTCACCCAGCCATCCGGATAGGCCAACGCGGCCTCGCGAGCGCCACGCACGACGTCGTTCGTCATGCGCTGCCGCTCGAGATTGCGCTCCTCGAGCTTGTCGGCCAGGACCTTGGCCTCCGGCTGATCCTCGGTGAGCAGGAGGCGCAGCGCATCCTCGGCATCGTTGATCCGCCCGGCCGCGTTGAGGCGCGGTCCGAGGCCGAAGCCGATGTCCGAGGCGTTGATCTTGCCGAGCTTGAGCCCGGCCCGTTCCGCGAGCGCGCGGACGCCGGTGATGGGAGCGTTGTTGAGCGCGACGAGCCCCGCGGTCACGATCGCGCGGTTCGCGGCGCGCAGCGGAACGACGTCCGCCACGGTGGCGAGCGCGCATAGCTGCAGGAGCTCGTTCTCCTTCACCGCGTACGCGAGGTCGCCCAGGAGCGCCTGCGCGAGCCGCAGCGCGACGCCGGCCCCGGCCAGCTCCTTGTCCCACGAAACGTCGCCCGGTCGGCGCGGGTTCACCAGCGCGTACGCCTCGGGCAGGCCGGCCGGCGGGTGGTGGTGGTCGGTGATGATGAGGTCGATGCCGAGCTCGCGAGCGAGAGAGGCCTCGGCGACGGCGGTGACGCCACAGTCGACCGTGACCACCACCTTCGCGCCGTCGGCCGCAAGCTGCCGGAGCGCGGCCGCGTTGAGCCCATAGCCCTCTTCGTAGCGATTCGGGATGTATGCGATCACGGCCACGCCGAAATGACGGAATGCCCGCACCAGGATCGCGGACCCGGCGATGCCGTCGACGTCATAGTCCCCGTAGACCACGATGCGCTCGCGAGCAGCGAGCGCACGGCGCAACCGGTCCACGGCACGATCGAGATCGAGCATCGGCGGGCCGTCGTTCGTGAGCTTCGGCGCGAGGAACGCCTGCATGTCCGGATCGGCGAGGCCCCGCGCGCGGAGGATCTGGGCGATCAGGCTCGGGATACCATCGGGTGCATCCCCACCCACTGCCCGCGGAATGATCCACCGACGCTGCGGAACGAGGCTCATGACCGCTAAGTATCGGTCATGGGTGTTCGCGCTGGCGGTCCTGATGGCCGCATGCGTGCCACAAGCGGTCGTGCCGATCCCCAGTCCGACCGCCACGCCGGTCGCGACCACGTCGCCCAGCGCGGCGGTGGGCCTACCCGCGTCTGTCCTTCCGGCCGAAGTTCGCAGCATGCGTCGCTGGAATTCCGCGCCGGACCTTGTCCAGATCTTTGCCGACTTCGCCGCCGACCCACGTCCGGGCAACCCACGTCTCCGCTTTGACGACGGCCGGATGGCGCCACTGACCGTCACCGCGGGCGGCCCGCGCGGCTTTGGCGCTGTCGGCAGTATCGACATCAGCGGCGTCGCGGCCGGCGAGCACAGAGCCGACGTCGTCGTCACGCTCCTCGGCGGCGCCGAGGCGATCGCCGGATCGGCCTCGTTCCTGGTCACGCAGCCCGAGTACGTCCTGTGGACCCTGGACTTCGAAGGCGACGCCTCGGGGGACGCGGAGCTGGCGAACACCGCGGCCATTGCTGACGGGCTCGGTATCCCCATGGCCGTCTTCTGGAACCCGAGGGCCTGGACCTCCGACCAGGTGAGCGCAGAGCGTCAGGCGGCGATGCTCGCGTGGACGAAGGACCGGCAGGCCAAGGGCGACGAGGTCGCGCTCCATTTGCACATGTGGACGGACTACGTCCGAGCCGCCGGACTGGTCGCACGCGCGCTCCCGAGCTGGGCGGGGCGCGGGGACGGCTATGACGTCCCGATCACCGCGTACACCGAGGCCGAACAGAAGACCCTCATCGACTACGGCGTGCAGCTCATGACCGAGCACGGCCTCCCGAAGCCCACATCGTTCCGCGCCGGCGGCGACATGGCCGATGCCACGACCCTCCGTGCGGTCGCCGCATCGGGGTTCGATCTCGATTGCACGGCCGTCGCCAAGGACTACCCGCCGATCGGCCGGATCCCCTACCCGTGGAACTTGCCCGTCGGAGCGCAGCCGTACCGGCCATCACGCACGGACGCGAATGCCGTGGGCGACCTCCCGCTCCTCGAAGCTCCGACCATCGGCGGCAACACCTACGCGTTCACCGTCAACAGCATCCAGCCGCAGATCCGCGCGAATCTCGCGCTCTTCGCGCCGGCTGGGAAGGTAGCCACCGAGCGCAGGACGATCACGGTCGTCAGCCATCCGGGCACGATCGTCCCCGCCGAGCGCGCGGCGATCGAGGCACTTCTTGGGGCGTTCGATGGGCTCCGCTATGACAAGGATCGGGGGCCGGTGCGATTCGTCACCGCCGCGCAGCTAGCTAGGGCCTACCGCTGAACCGGTCCGAATAACCGGTCCCGCGCCTGGCGCGGGGGCCGGGGGAGGACGGCCGGCTCCCGGCAAAGCCGCTCGCCGGCACTGAACAACCGGCCCCGGCAAAGCCGCTCGCCGGCTACGCCGTCGCGCGCGCTCCGTCCGGGCCGCGCCCGCCGCGGTGGCGGATGCGGTCCTCGATCTCCTGCCAGAGCGAGACGATCTGGCTGGCGTTGAAGATCGATGAGTAGGTCCCGGAGATGATGCCGACGATGAGCGCGAGGGCGAACGTCCGCATCGAGTAGCCGCCGAACAGGTACAGCGCGAGCAGTGTCAAGACGACGGTCAGGGAGGTGATGACGCTCCTGGCGAGGGTCTGCATGATCGAGAAGTTGATGACGGGATTGAGCGCCTCGCCGCGGTTGAGGTGCAGGTTCTCGCGGATCCGGTCGAACACCACGATCGTGTCGTGCACGGAGAAGCCGATGATGGTCAGGACCGCCGTGACGAATATGCTGTAGACTTCGACGTTGAAGAAGTAGCCGAGGATCGCGAACAGGCCCAACACGAGCAACGCGTCGTGGAGAAGCGCGATGATCGCCGCGATCCCGTAGCGGAACGCCGAC
>JANLWM010000349.1:0-5150 GCA_031364525.1 Chloroflexota bacterium
GGGAAGGTCACGTATGTGACGCGCCTCCCTCTCAGCCGGAGCCGCACGGTGTGGGCTCCGGGCCACCTTGGTCCGAGCGACGTCGAAGCGGTCGTGCGCGGCGACAACCCCTGGATGCTCGACTAACGCGCGCCGTCGTGCAGCGCGTGCGCGCAGCGTCGGTCGATGTCGGCGCGGAGCGGGTCGGTTCGATCGCGCAGGGACTCGTCGTTCTCCTTGGGGTCGGTGCGACCGATACCGCGACGGACGGTGAGCGTCTCGCCGCGAAGATCAGCTCGCTCCGGATATTCGACGATGGCAGTGGCAAGCTGCAGCACTCTGTCGGCGATGCTGGTGGCAGCGTTCTCGTGGTCCCGCAGTTCACGCTCTACGGCGATATCCACCGTGGCCGCCGCCCTGACTTCACCGCGGCCGCACCGCCGGAGGCCGGGCGGCGGCTGTACGACGCGTTCTGCGGCGTGCTCCGAGCATCCGGACTGACCGTCGCCATGGGGGTCTTCGGCGCGGCGATGCGCGTCCTGATCGACGCGGACGGCCCGGTCACCATCGTGGTCTCGACCGGTCGCTGGAGCGAGGGCGAGCTCTAGTTCGCCGTCGCGAGGTCCAGCGCCGCGGCGAGCGTCAGCTTCGCGGCCTTGAGCCAGAGCCGGCGGTTGGAGACATTGGCGGGTGTGTCGCTCGTCGTGTGGAACGTGGAGTTACCGGGGAAGGTCGCATCGTTCTCCCCGTATCGCTGCACGAGCGCGACCGCCGGCATGCCGGCCAGACCGAACGGTGCGGCGTCGAGGATCGTGTTGCCGTCACCCGCGAACTGCGCATTCAGAGGCGAGATCCCTATGGCGTAGCGATCGTTCGCCGCGATCACCTTGTCGCGCAGCCCGGCTGAGCCGTTCGTGTACCAGATGAGGTCCAGGCGATCCGTGATGGGGTTGAACCCGACCATGTCGATGTTGATCACGGCGCTGTAGGGATACGGCTTTGGCAGCGACGCGACGTACGCGCCACCTCCTTTGAAGAAGAGCTCCTCGCCATCGAAGAACGCGAGGACGACGCGGTGCCGGAGGCTGGCGCGGTTCTGGGACAGGATCCGGGCGTACTCGAGCAGCGCAGCGGTGCCGGTCCCGTTGTCGTCCGCACCCGGTGCGGCCGTGATGCCGGGATTCCAGTTGGGGGACCGATTCGAGATCGAGTCGTAGTGGGCGCAGATCATGATCCAGCCCGCTGTCGGAGGAGCGTTCAACGGATCGATGGTCACCAGGAGGCTCTCGAGCGCGATGCCCTGGTAGACGCTCTTGTACGAGTCGACCTGCACCCCCATCGCGCCGAGCTGCTCCTTGAGGTACGCCAAGGCCTTCGCGTGCCCCGGGTGACGCACGTCGCGTGACACGACCGAGGTCAAGGCGACGAGGTGATCATTGAGCTTCCCCATGTCGATCTGCGCAATGAGCGCTGAGACCGCGACCGGCGAAGCCGACGGAGTCGGCGAAGGCGAGGGTGGCAAGCTCGTCGTCAGCCCGATGGTCCTACTGGCGGCGGGCGGCGGGCCCGTCGGGCCAGGCGAAGTGGCCGCAGCAGCCGGGCCCGACGGGCTCCCGCACGCCGCGGCCAGGACCACGGTGATGAGGGCCAGGATGAGCACAGACCGCATCGCGCTCAGTTCAGCGAGCCGACCGGCTGCTTGCGCTCCTTGCGATCGTTCGCCGTCTTCTCCGCGTATTCCTCGGACCAGAACTGGATCGAGCCCTTCTCCGCGTCGACGAAGACCGTGTCGCCCTCCTTGAACTCACCGGACAGGACCTTTTGGGCGAGCGGGTCGAGGATCAGCTTTTGGATGGTCCGCTTGATCGGTCGCGCCCCGTACGCCGCGTCGTAGCCCTCCGTTGCGATGAGCGCCTTCGCGTTCGCGGTGAGCTCGAGGTGGATCTTGCGCTCCTCGAGGCGCTTCGCGAGGGCCTTCGTCTCGAGCTCGACGATCGTCTCGAGCTGCTTCTCCACCAGACCGTGGAAGATGACGATCTCGTCGACCCGGTTGAGGAACTCCGGCCGGAACTGGCTGCGCAGCTGCTCCATGACATGGGTACGCATGAGGTCGTCATTCTTTCCGGCAAGCTCGCTGATGTACGACGACCCGACGTTGCTGGTCATGATGATGACGACGTTCTTGAAGTCGACGGTGCGGCCCTGGCCATCGGTCAGCCGACCGTCATCGAGGACCTGCAGCAGGATGTTGAACACGTCGGGGTGGGCCTTCTCGATCTCATCGAGCAGGAGCACGGTGTACGGTCGCCTCCGGACGGCCTCGGTGAGCTGTCCGCCCTCGTCGTAGCCGACGTAGCCGGGAGGCGCCCCCACGAGCCGGGCGACGGTGTGCTTCTCCATGTACTCGCTCATGTCGAGCCGGACCATGGCCTTCTCGTCGTCGAACAGGAAGTCGGCGAGGGCCTTCGCGAGCAGCGTCTTCCCGACGCCGGTGGGACCGAGGAACAGGAACGAGCCGAGCGGTCGATCGGGATCCTGCATGCCGGCTCGCGCGCGGCGGACGGCGTTCGACACGGCCGTGACCGCCTCTTCCTGCCCGACGATGCGCTCGTGGAGGCGCTCCTCCATCTTGAGCAGCTTGCCGACCTCACCCTCGAGGAGCTTGCTCACCGGGATGCCGGTCCACTTGCCGACGACGTCGGCAATGTCCTCCGGGGTCACCTCTTCGGTGACCATCTTGTGACGCTGCTGGAGCTCGGCGAGCTTGGCCTCCCCGGCTGCCACTTCCTTTTCGAGCTGCACGAGGGTCCCGTACTTGAGCTCGGCGGCCTTCGCGAAGTCCGCTGAGCGCTCGGCCGTCTCGATCTGGGCCCGGACCGACTCGAGCCGTGACTTCTTCTCGCGGATCGCCATGAGCGCCGCCTTCTGCATGTCCCAGTCGGCGCGCAGGCCCTTGCTGGACTCCTAGAGATCGGCGAGCTCCCTCTCGAGCTTGGCGAGCCGGTCTTTGCTCGCGGCGTCGGTCTCCTTCTTGAGCGCCTCGCGCTCGATCTCGAGCCGGCGCACGATGCGCTCGACCTCATCGAGCTCGGCGGGCATCGAATCGATCTCCATTCGGAGCTTCGACGCGGCCTCATCCACGAGATCGATCGCCTTGTCCGGAAGGAACCGGTCGTTGATGTACCGCGACGAGAGGACCGAGGCGGCAACGAGCGAGCTGTCCAGGATCCGAACGCCGTGATGCACCTCGTATCGCTCGCGCAGGCCGCGCAGGATCGAGATCGTGTCTTCGACCGTCGGCTCGCCGACGTAGACCGGCTGGAAGCGGCGCTCGAGCGCCGCATCCTTCTCGATGTGCTTGCGGTACTCATCGAGCGTCGTCGCACCGATCGCATGGAGCTCCCCACGGGCGAGCATCGGCTTCAGCAGGTTCGCTGCGTCCACCGCGCCCTCCGCAGCGCCGGCGCCCACGACGGTGTGCAGCTCATCGATGAAGAGGATGATCTCGCCCTCGCTCGCCGCGATCTCCTTGAGCACGGCCTTGAGGCGCTCCTCGAACTCGCCGCGATACTTCGCGCCGGCGAGGAGCGAGCCGATGTCGAGCGCGAACACGCGCTTGCTCTTGAGCCCCTCCGGCACGTCGCCGCGGATGATCCGTTGGGCGAGCCCCTCGACGATCGCGGTCTTGCCGACGCCCGGCTCGCCGATGAGCACCGGGTTGTTCTTCGTGCGCCGCGAGAGGACCTGGATGACCCGGCGGATCTCCTCATCGCGACCGATGACCGGATCCATCTTGTTCTTGCGCGCCATCTCGGTGAGATCGCGGCCGTACTTCTCGAGCACCTGGTACTTGTTCTCGGGGTTCTGGTCGGTGACCCGCTGGTTGCCCCGGATGTCGCGCAGCGCGTTGAGCACGCGCTCGTGGGTCGCGCCGATGCGCAGCAGGGCCTGACCGGTGTACCCCTGGTCCTGCGTCATCGCAAGGAGCAGGTGCTCCGTCGAAACGAACTCGTCGCCAAGCTTCTCCGCGTCCTTTTGGGCCTGCGTGAGGACGCGGCCGAGCCGCCCCGATGCGGACAGCTGGACGTTGCCCTGGACCTTCGGCTGCCGCGCGAGCTCCTGATCGAGCGCGGACCCGAGCTGCTGCGTCGAGCCGCCGAGGGCCTCGATGACGCTTGGGACGATCCCGCCCGGCTGCTTCAGCAGCGCGGCGAAGACATCCTCGACGTCCAGCTGCGAGCGGCCGTTCTCAGAGGCGGCCTGCTGGGCCGCGATCAACGCTTCCTGGGTCTTCTCGGTCATCTTCTTCGGATCGATCATCGGGTCACCTCACTCATAGAAGATGCGCCCGGACGTCTTCGTCGTGCGCCGCCGCGATCTCCTGGATGTGCTCGCGCTCCTTGTCGGAGAGCTTCGTCGGCAGCACGACCTTGACCGTCACGAACAGGTCGCCGCTCCCGCCGCCCGCCCGCGGCATCCCCTGCCCCGCGAGGCGGATGGTCCGTCCGTTCTGGGTATCGGCCGGGATGCGGAGGCTCACGCGTCCCTTGAGCGTCGGTACGGTCACCTCCGCCCCGAGGATCGCCTCGTGGAAGGCGATCGGAAGCTCCATTCGAAGATCGTCCCCGTCACGGGTGAAGCGCGGATCGGGCCTGACCTTCACCTGAAGGAACAGATCGCCCGCGCGGCCGGTCCCGTTGCCGGCGTGGGCCTGACCGGCGAGGCGGATGCGCTGCCCGTCACGCACGCCCGCCGGCACCTTCACCGTGAGCGTCCGGCTATTCCCTTCGACGCCCTGCAATTCGAGGACGCGCTCCGTGCCCTTGTAGGCCTCGGCCAGCGTGACCTCGGTCGGGTACTCCATGTCCGCGGCGCGTGGCTGCTGCGCGGTCCGCCTGCGACCGCCGGTCGCGGGCTGGCCGAAGCCCGCACCACCGGCGCCGAAGACGGTCTGGAAGAAGTCGGAGAAGCCGCTCGCATCGCTACCGAACGGGCTCTGCCCCGGTGCGCCGCCGTAGGTCCACCGGAAACCGCTGCCATTCCCGGGCTGCGGCCCGGAGGGACCGCCCTGGGCGTAGCGCTCCCAGTCCGGACCGAGAGTGTCGTACCGCTTGCGCTTCCCCGGATCGCTCAGGACCTCGTTGGCCTCGTTCACCTCTTTGAACCGCTTG
>JANLWM010000021.1:0-10474 GCA_031364525.1 Chloroflexota bacterium
GGCCTCGGCGACGCCATCGGCTCCGTGTATGGCGACGGCCTTGTCCTGACCGGCCTTGTCGCCCTTCGCGGTGGCCTGGGTGTAGTTGACGAAGAAGCCGATGTGCTTCCGCCACAGCTCGAGGAACGTGGTCTTGGCGGCGTCGCCGTACACGGAGCCGATGGCGTCGCCGAGGCCGACCGTGTTGGTGTCGAGGGTCTTGGCCGCAGCCTGGAAGCCGGCGTCGTTGCCGGACAGAGCTGCGCCGGTCGCGAAGCCGACGATCTGGACATGCTCGTCGAGGAGCAGGTTCAGGGCGATGCGGAGGTCGGACGCCTTCGATGCGGCGCCCGGGAACTTGTCGGGGAACTGCTTGGCGATCGCGCCCGCGAGCGGGTCAGCGATCTTCTGGCTGTGCGCGGCGCTGACCTTGACCTTGTCGATGAAGGTCGGGTCCTTGGCGGCCTGGGCGTCAATGACCGCAAAGAGGCTGCTCACGTGGGTCACGAGGAGCTCGGCGACGGCCCCCTTCGGGAGGTTCGGGTTCGCGCCGGTGATGAACGCGTCGAAGTCCGCCCGATACCCGTCGAGGTCGGTCTTGGCCTTGGCCATCTTGGCCTGGTCCTTCGCCGCTGCACCCATGGTGTAGTCGACGAAGAAGCCGATGTGCTTACGCCAGAGCGCGAGGAACGTCGTCTTGGCGGCGTCGCCGTAGACGGAGCCGATCGCGTCGCCGAGGCCGACCGTGTTCTTGTCCAGCGTGGCGGCCGCGGCCTTGAAGCCGGCGTCGTTGCCGAGGAGCGCCTGGTTCGTCGCGGTGCTCGCGAGGTACACGTGATCCATGAGGAGCACGTTGAGCGCGACGCGGAGGTCGGCGGCCTTGGTCATCGAGGTCGCGGTCGCTGCCGTGGTGGCCGCGGTGCTCGGGCTGGCCGCGGTCGTCTTGGCCGCTGCGCTCGGTGATGGGCTGGTCGTGCCGGTGCCGGCTGAGCTGCAGGCCGCGGCGGCGATCGAAAGAACGATCCCGACGGCGGCAAGTCGCAAGTAGGTCCGCTTCATGTGGTGGTCTCCCTGCCTGATTTTTGTGTGCGTTCGGTGTGCGATGGATGCGTGGCGCGGGCGTGCTAGCGAACGACGACCCTGGCGATCATGTTGTTGTGACGCGAACAGAAGTACGCGTAGTCACCCGGCGTCGTGAAGGTGAAGGAGAATGTCTGGCCCTTGTCGGCCAGCGTGCCGTTGACCCGCCCATCTGGGGCGATGTCGTAGTTCCCGAAGTCGTCTTTCTTCACCGAGGTCCCCGTGGTGACGGTGTGAAGGATCGCGTCGTCATTCGTCCACGTGACGGTCGTCCCCGCAGCGACGGTCAGCTCGGCGGGCTGGAACCGGAAGCTGCTGATCTGCACCGTCGCCGAGCGCTGCGCGGTGGCGGCCACCGGGGCGGCACACGCGGCGAGGGCGACGATCGAGAGGAGGACGATCGGGCGGATGATGCGAATGACGTTCACGGCGATTTCTACGCAGCCCCACTGCGCGCCGGATGACCGGAAAGCTAACGAACGCGTAACGACAAGGGCCCCGGCAACGCTGCCGGGGCCCTTGGTCGCGCGAAGGAGGAGGGGCTAGGCGGTGGTGACGGAGGTCTTGGGTCCCATGAAGCCGATGTACAGCGCGAGCACGGCCGTACCGAGGTGGAGGAAGTTGTCGGCCATGTTGATGACGAGGAGCTGGCTCATGAGGTCGGGGAGCACGAATCCGAGGATCGCGACCAGCAGGTAGACGATGCCGATCAGCTGCGAGGTCTTGCGCGCGGAATCGGGGCCCATCGGCGCGGCGAAGGCCGCGAAGAGCCAGAGACCGCCGATCGCAAGGTGCACGATGTCGTGCAGGAGGTTGACGCCGAAGATCCCGAGCAGCGGGCTCGGAAGGATGAGTCCAAGGATGCCGACGAGGACGTAGACGGCGCCGAACACGATCGCGAATTGACGAGCCATTCCTTCTCCTAGCGGTGCCCCAGTGGGGCCCGGGGTCTGGGGGCCTGAGCCCCTACAGCGCGACACTACGAGACCCGCGGACACCCGGATGACACCAGTACAGTCAGGTGGCGTGGAAGATGTCATCTAGCGGAATCGGGTCATCCGTGGCGGCTCGTCGTGTCGTAACCAGCGACAAGAGTGATGAAGATGCGGCCTGCCTTGCCCGGATCGCTTCCGGTGACCCGGACGCCCTCGGCGAGCTGTACGACCGCTATGGCCGCGTGGTGTTCGGTGTCCTCTACCGGCTGCTCGGCGTACCCGAGGCCGCCGAGGAGGTCACCCAGGACGCCTTCCACGCCGTCTGGCGACGCGCCACGACGTACCGTGCCGATCGTGGAGCGGTCCGGACCTGGGTGCTCGCGATCGCGCGGAACGCGGCGATCGACTGGCGCCGGACCAAGGGAAAGCGCTTCGAGCGCGAGGCGGCGATCGACGAGGCCGCTGAGCTGGTCGAGGAGGTCCGCGTGGACGATCGGGTCATCGCGAGCCTGCGCGCCGAGCGCGTTCGCGAAGCGGTCGCGTCCCTTCCGTTGGAGCAGCGCACCGTGCTGAGCCTGGCGTTCTGGTCCGGCCTGTCGCAGACCGAGATCGCCGTGCGCACCGGCACACCTCTCGGCACCGTGAAGAGCCGCGTGCGGCTTGGCATGATGAAGCTGCGCGACCGCCTGCAGGTCGAAGGGGCGGATCGATGACCGAGCATCCGCTCGACGATCTTGCCGCGTATTCGCTCGGCATCCTCGACCCCGAGGAGCAGCGCGCCGTCGGCCGCCACCTGGCCGGCTGCGCGACCTGCGGCGCCGAAGTCGCATCGCTCGGCGAGACGGCATGGACGATCGCGGAGACCGCGGGACGAGCCGCGCCGGCGCGTCTCCGCGGCGCGATCGTCGAGCAGGCCCGCCGCACCGGGGCGTCGGCACCGGGCGCACGCCCGTCCTGGTGGTCGCTCTTCCTGCGTCCCGTCCCGATGGTGGTGCCGCTTGCCCTCGCCGTGGTCCTCGTCATCGGCCTCGCCGGGTACGCCGGCGCGCGTCGCGACGCCGAGCGCTACAGCTCCGCGGTCGCAGCCGCTGTCGGCGCACGGGTCGTGCCCCTCGCCGCGACGGTCGCCGGGATGCGCGGATCGGTCGTGGTGCCGGCGAACGGCGGTCGGCCGTACCTCATCCTCGATCTGCCGGCGGCGCCTGCGGGCAAGGTCTGGGAGGCCTGGGTCATCCGCGGGGACGTCGCCACCCGCGCCGGGATCACCGACGACCGCGGCCTGACCACGCTCGAGCTGACCGCCCCGCTCGGCGCCGGCGACACCGTCGCGATCACGGCGGAGCCGTCCGGCGGGGTCGATCGCCCGACCGGGGCCCCGGTAATGGCCGGAAAGACCTAGCCAAAAGGCGGGCCGAAAACCGATACCGAACGCTCATGGCCAGGGTGGGGCGGCCACCGGACACTTTCGCGAGCGCGCGTTGGGGAGGCGATCTGGACCGCGAACGGACCTCGGCGACGTCTGGCCTGGCGCAAGATCTCCTGGACTCCATCTTCAAGGTGGCGACGGAGCTCGTCCGCGGGGAGCGCGCGTCCCTGATGCTCCGAGAGGACGCCACCACCGATTTCGTCATGTCAAACGCCGTCGGGATCGCTGCCGAGGTCATGCGCCTGGTCCGCGTCCGCCAGGGCGAGGGCGTCGTCGGCTCCGTCGCGGCCTCCAAGCGTTCGCTGCTCGTGCGCTCCGACGACGGCCTGCCGCGCCGTCCGGACAGCTCCGATCCGGGCCGCTACCGGACCGCGTCGTTCATGTCGGTCCCGATCCTCGTCGATGACGAGTCGCGCGGCGTCCTGAACGTCGCCGACCCGCTCGACGGCCGCTCCTTCGGCGACAGCGACCTCATCACGCTCGAGCTCCTCGCGAGTCACATCGGGGCCTGCCTGCTCCAGCGCGAGCAGGGGGAGGCCATGCAGCGACTCGCCGAGACCGACCCGCTCACCTGGCTGTTCAACCGGCGCCACTTCGATCAGCGAATCGAAGCGGAGCTCAATCGCGCGCTGCGGGCCGAGCACCTCGTATCGCTCCTCATGATCGACGTGGATCAGTTCAAGACGATCAATGATCGCTTCGGTCATCGCGCGGGCGATGCCGTGCTCAAGGCCGTCGCGATCGCCATCAAGCAGGCCGTCCGGGTGTACGACGTGCCGACCCGCTACGGGGGCGACGAGTTCGCGGTCATCCTTCCCGAAGCCGATAGCGAAGTCGCATCGCGTGTCGCCCGTCGCGTGCTCGAGAAGACGGCCGCTCAGACGCTGCCCGGCGACCTCGTGTCCGCCGGCCTCTCGATCGGTCTCTCGATCGGGGTCGCCACGTTCCCGCGTCCATCGGGCGACCTCGCCGCGCTCATCGAATCCGCGGACGCGGCGATGTACAAGGCCAAGGCCGGTGGCGGTGGCGTGCGTGTGTGGGAGCACAGTCTGGCCCAAGGTCCGCGCGGCGCGATGCGGACGCATCCGGCGTCCCCGCCGCCGGCGCCGTACCTTGCCGAGCCGGCGCGCCTCGCCTCAGCGCTGCTCCAGGCACTCATCCCGCGCGGCCTCGCGACGGATCACAACGCCGTGGTCGTGGGCAAAGAAGGCCAGGTCCTCACGATCGCCCTCCCGGGTCCGAGCAACGCCGCGGTGGACGCGATCTCGAAGGCCTCGGGCTTCGCGATCTACCCCGTGTACAGCAATGCCGCGGACCTTGAGGCCACGCGGCGAAGGCTCGCCGAGCCCGCGTAGCTCGTCGCTAGCGCGGCCTTGCTTCCTCGCGCTGCACGCCACCCTCGGCGCCCTTGAAGAGATATCCCACGCCCGGAACGGTCTGGATCACATCGCGAGTGTGACCATCGGCGCCGAGCTTTCGCCGCAGCCGGCTCACATTCAGCTTGACGAGATCGCCACCGACGTCCGCGTCGTAGCCCCAGACGCCTTCGAGGATCTCCTCCTGCGTCAGCACGCGTCCGGGGTTCGCCATGAAGTGACGGAGCAGCTTGAACTCGGTCGGTGACAGATGCACCGGTACCTCGGCGGTGCGCACCTCGTGGGTCGCCTCGTCGAGCACGATGTCGCCCGTCTTGTAGATCGCCGGCGCAGGTCGCCCGCGGGCGTGAACGGAGCGGCGCAGGATCGCCTTCACTCGGGCAACGAGCTCCTTCGGCCGGAACGGCTTCGTGATGTAGTCATCCGCTCCGAGCTGCAGGCCCCGAAGGATGTCCGACTCGTCCTGTCGGGCCGAGAGCAGGAGGACGGCGACGTGCTCGTCCACATGACGGATCCGCTCGAGCACAACGAAGCCCGCGAGCTTCGGAAGGTTGATGTCCAGCACGACGAGGTCCGGATGCTCGCGATTCAGCGTTTCGAGCGCGGCCTCGCCGTCGTACGCCCGGACGACCTCATAGCCCTCGCGCCGCAGCGCGTAATCGAGCAGCTCCACGAGATCACGGTCGTCGTCGACGACCATCAATTTCACGCTGATCCAGCCTCCTGGGCGAGCTCCCGCGCCTTCGGGAGGGTGAAGTGTACCGACGTGCCGCGGTCGGGGGCGCTGTCCACTCCGATCTCGCCGCCCTGCGCGCGAACGATCGCGCGGCAGATCGTGAGGCCCAGGCCGAGGCCGCCGGCTTCGCCGCGGACGTTGCGCGACCTGAAGAAGCGCTGGAACAGCCTGTTGAGCTCGTCCGGCGGGATCGCCGGGCCGTCGTTGTGGATCGTGACGCGGACGAACCCCGCGACGGTCTCGGTCCGGAGGCTGATCTCCGAGCGCTCGGTCCCGTACTTCCCGGCGTTGGTCAGGAGATTCGCGAACACCTGACCGGTCCGGCGAGGATCGCAGACGACGCGATCGGTGCCGCGGCCGAAGTGGGTGACCAGGCGCTGATCCTTGCTCTCGAAGACCGAGCGCACGAAGACCAGGCTGTCCTCAAGGATGGCCTTGACGCTCGTCGGCATCGCGCGCACCTCGAACGTACCGGCCTCGATGCTGCCGGCATCGAGGAGATTCTCGACCAGATGCTCGAGCCGGAGCGCGCTGCGACGAAGGGTGCCGACCATCGCGCGCAGCTCCTGGCGGGGCATCGAGATCGCGTCCTGGTGGACGAGGTCGAGGGACGCGGTCATCGCCGCGATCGGCGTCCGAAGCTCATGGGCCACGTCAAGCAGGAACTCCTCCTTCAAGCGCAGCAGCTCCGCGCTCGCGGTCACATCACGCACCGTGTGGATCGTGGCGCGCGGCGCGGCCCCCGCGAGCTGCGTCGACACGATCTCGAGGACGCCCATCCGGTCTTCCCGCGGGAACCACGCCCGCCGGATCGACTGACCCTGCGGGTCCTGCACCGTGATCGCGCCGGACACCAGCAGGAGCTCTTCGAACTGCCGGCCGGGCAGCTGGTCCTCGCCCAACAGGCGGAACGCGGCCGGGTTCGCCGACAAGATCCGGCCGTGGCCATCGCAGATGAGGATCCCGTCGGTGAGCGCGACGAACGCGTCCTCGAACGCGACATTGGCGATCGCGTCGGTCGTGCGCCGGCCCGTCTTGAGCCGGCGTTCGGAGGGCACTAGACCGCCCGGGGCACGCGGAGCCGCACCCGCGTGCCGTTGCCCGGACTCGAGTCGATCGACAGCTGCGCGCCGATCAGGCGGGCGGCCTCGCGCATCTGCAGCAGGCCAAGGCTGCCACGCCCGGCATAGCTGCCGAGCGTCGCCGCCACATCGAACCCGTTGCCGTCGTCCTCGACGAGGCCGACGATGCCGCCGGCGTCATCGGTGACGTCGAGCGCCACATTCGGAGCACGCCCGGTCTTCACGGCGTTGTTCGCGGCCTCCCGCAGCACCGTGAACGCGCCGGCCTCCACCTCGGACCCGAGTCGGCTGATCGAGGTCACCGTCCGCGCGAAGACCCGCGAGCCATTCGTCCCGTCCATACGCTCCGCGAGCGCCCGCACGGCCGCGCCGAGCCCGTCCTCCGTCAGCGCGACCGGCCGCAGGGCGAACAGGATGTCCCGGAGACCCTTTTGGGCGTCGATGAGCCGTTCGCGTAGCCGGTCGAGGTCGGCCATCGCCGCGGACACATCGGTGCGCGCCTCGCGCTGGACGATCTCGATGCTGATCGCGGCGTTCGCGAGCGTCTGCGCCACGCCGTCGTGGAGGTCACGCGCCAGCCGGTGCCGCGTCTCCTCGGTCACCTTGACCACCCGGAGCCGCTCCTGCGCGAGCTGCGCGTTGAGGGCGACGTACTCGAGGGCAATGCCGGCGGATCCGGCGAGCGAGCGCAACACGGACTCGTCCGCGGCCGTGAACCGCTCGTCCCCGATCTTGTTCACCGCCTGGAGCACCCCGAGGCGCGAGCGGTCGCGCGCGTCGATCGGCGCCACGAGCATCGATCGCGTGCGATATCCGGTGCGCGCATCGACGCTGGCGTCGAAGCGCGGGTCCCCGTACGGGTCGTCGATACGGAGCACGCCACCGTTGCGCGCCACGTCCGAGGCGATGCCACGGCCGTCGAGAGGGAGCCTGATCTCGCGCAGCTCGCTCTCGGTCAGCACTCGCGACCAGACCTCCGCGCGCTCATGGTCCACGACGTACACGGTCGTGCGCTCGGCCCCCAAGAGGGTCGTCGCGGCTTCCGCGATCCGGCGCAGCACGACGTCGATGTCCGTCTCGAGAGCGAGCTCGCGTTGGAGCGAGAGCAGGACCGCCAGCTGCTCGGTCTCGCCCGTGGGGGTCATCCGCCGTCAGTATCGGGCCCGGCGCCCGGGAGCGAGAGGCTGCGCACCGCGTCGAGGGTGTCGATCTCGGACACGGGCTTGTCCAGACGCAGCCGGACGATCCGGGGGAACCGCAACGCGAAGCCCGATGCGTGCCGGCCACTTGGCTGGACCTGATCGAAGGCCACCTCGATCACGGTGTCGGGGACCACGAGCCGGGCCCGGCCGAAGTCCTTGATCGTGCGCGCCTTGAAGTGCTCGGTCATCTCGGCGATCTCTTTGTCGGTCAGCCCCGAATACGCCTTGCCGACGTTCCGGTACGCCTCGCCGTCGCGCACGGCGAAGGTGTAGTCCGACAGCACGTGACGCCGCTTGCCGTGGCCCCATTCGACGGCGGTCACCACGACGTCGAGCGTGCGCAGCGCGCGCTTCACCTTCAGCCATTCCATCCCGCGCCGGCCCGGCCGGTAGGGCGAGCGCGGGTCCTTCACCATGAGCCCCTCATTGCCTCGTTCGCGTGCCGCGGCGAACTCGGCATCGAGGGCCGCGATCAGGGCCTCACCGGTCGCGGCGATCTCCTTCGAGCGCGCGGACCGCAGCGGCGGCTGGAGCGGCAGCGTCGCGAGGACCGCGAGGCGCTCGGAGAGCGGCGCATCAAGGAGCGGGACCCCGTCGCGCTCGAGGACGTCGAATATCACGAGGCTCGCCGGAAGCGTGCGCAACAGCTCTTCGCCGACCGCTTTCCGGCCGAGCCGGTGCTGGAACTCCGTGAACGGGATCGCGCGGCCCCCCGGATCGAGCCCGAGGACCTCGGCGTCGAGGACGAACGTGCCCGGGATCGCGCGTAGCGGAGCGAGCAGCTCCGGGAACCGGTCGGTCACCCGGTCGAACGTCCGTGAGTAGAGCTCCACCCGGTCGCCATCCTTGTGGACCTGCGTCCGCACGCCGTCGTACTTGTCGTCGACGACGTACGGCGACGCGAACCGCTTCTCCACCTCCTCGAGCTCGAGCACGGGCGTCGCCAGCATCATCCCGATCGGCGCGAAGTGGACGAACCGCGCTTCGTCGAGCGTGTCGCGCTTCGCCTGTACCGCGGTAACGCCGATGTCGCCGCCGAGCATGTGCGCGCGGCCGACGGCCTCGCGGTCCCGCCCGAAGGCTCGCGCGATCGCGTCCTCAAGCAGGCCTTCGCGCAGGCCGATGCGCGGCTCGCCGCTCATGACCTTGATCAGATAGCGCAGCTCGCTCGGGGTCGCCCGCGCGAGGAGCGCATCGAGCAGCAGCCGTTTCGGCGCGACACCGCGCGTCGCGGCGATCTTCTCGAACGCGTCGTGGACGTCGCTCAGCCGGAGCGGCGGGGCGACCGCGTCGCGACCGGAGCGCTCGGCGAGGTCCGCGGTCGCGTCGCCGAGGTCGGCGTGCGTCTGGTAGGCCGCGCTGACGTCCTGGTCCGTGGCGCCGGTGAGCCCGATGACGCTGTCGAGCAGGGCCCGCCAGCCCACCGCGAGGACACGCTCGTCGGTCCTGGGGAACGGGACACCGGCGAAGAGGCGCGCAGCGATCTCGAGATCGGCCTCGTCGAGCGTGGGCAAATAGGCCCCCAGGGCCGCAAGCTTCGCCAGTTTCCCGCTCGTCGCCCGCACGGCATCGGCTGTGCTTACCCAATGACCGAAGGGGTCACTCATGACGAGCCCCATTCACATAGGAGGTACGCATGGGCCTGCTCGAGCTCCTCATCGTTGTGGTCCTGTTGTTCTGGCTTTTCGGCTACTTCGGCCGCGGTCGCTTCTACGGCTCGCGTGGCGGCACGGCCGTCAACACCGGCGGCGGCATGCTTGCCGGCGGCAACTGGGTGCACACCCTGCTCGTCATCGTCGTCATTCTCATCGTCCTTCGCCTTCTTGGGGTGCATTTCTAGCTAGAGTCGGGGGCGATGCAAAACGCCCCCGGTAGCCACCAGCAGATGCTCCGCGTCCCGTACGGCCACCAGGAGCTGGAATTCATGGTCCAGCCCTGGTTCGACGTGGACGTGGTCGAGTCGTCCCCGGCCACGCCGGTGGGCGATCTTGGTGCGGCGGCGCGGGCGAGTCTCGCCTCGCCGCTCGGCTCGCTGCGCCTGCGCGACCTCGCGGCCGATGCGAAACGGTCGGCCGGCGCGCGACGTCCGCGCGTGGTCATCGCCGTCACGGACCTCACGCGGGCCTGTCCTGACGATGTGCTCGTGCCCCCGCTCCTCGAGGAGCTGAACGCGGGCGGCATCGCCGACGAGGACATCATGGTGATGATCGGAGTCGGCCTCCATCGGCCGACCACCGATGCCGAGAAGGCCGAGAAGCTCGGCGACGTCGCGCGGCGCGTGCGGGTCGTCGATTCGAACGGCCGCGACCCTGCCGCGTGGGCCGACCTCGGGAAGATCCCCCCGTACGACGTCCCGGGCTTCACCCAGAAGCTCGTGAAGGACGCGGACCTCGTCATCGCGACCGGCATCGTCGAGCCGCATCAATACGCGGGCTACTCGGGCGGTCGGAAGACCGTCGCCATCGGGTGCTGCGGCGAGCCGGTGATCACCGCGACGCACGGCATGCGCTTTCTCGAAGATCCTGGCGTTCGCCTCGGCCGGATCGACGGCAACCCGTTCCACGAGACCATTCGCGAGATCGCCCGCCGCGCGGGTCTGCGGTTCTGCATCAACGTCGTGACCGACAATCGCGAGCGCGTCGTCGCGGTCGCCTCCGG
>JANLWM010000084.1:0-2357 GCA_031364525.1 Chloroflexota bacterium
CGACCTCGCGGTCGCGAAGCGCGAGCTCGTCGAGCGGATGAACTTCAATACGTCGGGTGTACCCGGTGACGCACACATCGCCGTGCTCAAGGCCGTCGTCCCCATCATCACCGCCGAGCAGCTCGCGAACCCGGGCCCCGATGTGAACAAGGCCGTGACCGATCTCATCGAGGGCTCGTACGCGAAGGCGGTCATCAAATAGGAAGGCTGCTGCCCTGGCTCCTGCCCGTGGCGATCGTCGCCCTCTGGTGGGGCTCCGTCGCCACGGGCATCTTCGCCGCATACCAGCTGCCGCCTCCTCCGGTCGTCATCGACGCGGCGGTCGGGCTCTGGGGTCGCGGTCTGTTGCAGCGCGACCTGCTCACCACGATCGGTCGGGTCGCCGTGGGCTTCGCCATCGGAAGCGGCGCGGCGATCGGCCTGGGGATCCTCACCGGTCTCTCCCGGCGCATGTCGCGGGCGGTCGAGCCGACCCTCCAGGCCTTGCGCACCGTCCCGACCCTGGCCTGGGCCCCGCTCCTCCTGCTGTGGCTCGGCATCGACGAGGTCCCAAAGGTGACGCTCGTCGCGATCGGTGCGTTCTTCCCGGTCTACGTGAACCTCGTGGCCGGCATCCACGACGTCGACCGGAAACTCATCGAGGTGGCTCGCGTGTACGACCTCACGGCGCGAGCGGTCGCGATCCGGGTCGTGATCCCCGCGAGCCTGCCCAGCCTCATGACCGGGCTGCGCCTCGGCCTGTCCCAGTCCTGGCTCTTCGTCGTGGTCGCCGAGTTCTTCGGCGCGTCGGCGGGACTCGGGTTCAGGCTCACCGACAGCCAGCAGTCATCGCGCGTCGACCTCATGTTCGTCGGCTTGATCTCGTTGGCGATCCTTGGGAAGGTGACCGACATGATGCTGCACGCGATCGAGGGCCGGACGCTCCGCTGGCGCGACACGATCGCAACGCAGGCCCGTCCGTGAGCACACCGCTTCGCCTCACCGGCATCCGGAAGCGCTACGAGACGACCGAGGTCCTCGCGGGCGTGGACATCGAGGTCGCGCCGAGCGAGATCGTCGCCCTCGTCGGTCCCTCCGGCTGCGGGAAGAGCACGCTGCTCCGGCTTGTGTCCGGCCTCGATGTCGAGTTCGAAGGCCGGATCGAGGTCGGCGACCGCGAGGTGCGCGGTCCGGATCGTTCGGTCGGGGTCGTCTTTCAGGAGCCCCGGCTCTTTCCCTGGCTTTCGCTCGCGGACAACGTCGCCTTCGGCCTGCCGGACCGCCGGTCCGGGCGCGCCCGCGCGTTGGTCGGCGACACGCTCGGCGTCGTCGGGCTCGCCGACTTCGCGCAGGCGCTCCCGAAGGAGCTCTCGGGTGGGATGGCCCAGCGAGCGGCGCTCGCGCGGGCTCTCGTCACCGAGCCCCAGGTGCTGCTCCTCGACGAGCCGTTCAGCTCGATCGACGCGTTCACCCGCATGCGGCTCCAAGACCACCTGCTCGCGGCGTGGTCGCAGTACCGGCCGACGCTCGTCCTGGTGACCCACGATCTGGACGAGGCCGTCTATCTCGCCGACCGCGTCATCCTGTTCAGCGATCGTCCGGCGCGGGTCATCGACGTTCTTCGGGTCGCGCCGCGTCGCCCGCGAGACCGACGCGATCCGAGCCTGCTCGGCCTGCGCGTCGCGCTTCTCGAGGCGTTGCACCTCGAACGGAGCGTGCTCGATGCGGTCGTCTGACACGAGCGGCTCCGCCGGGGGCGCCCGCGGCTCCGTTGGACTGGTCCGGACGCAGCACCTCGACCTGCCCGACCCCCTTCCGTTGGACTCAGGCCGCGAGCTGGTGGGCGTGCGCATCGCGTACGAGACGTACGGGACGCTCGCGCCGGCAAAGGACAATGTCATCCTCGTGTGCCACGCGCTCTCCGGTGACGCACACGCCGCCGGATGGAGCGACGACCCGAACGCGCCAACGACGGTGGACGGGGTCGGCGCCGCGGAGCGCGGCAAGAGCGGCCTTGGCTGGTGGGACGGGATGATCGGCCCGGGCAAGGCCTTCGATACCGATCGCTATCACGTCGTGTGCAGCAACATCATCGGCTCGTGCCGCGGGTCCACCGGGCCGTCGTCGATCGATGCCGCGACCGGGAAGCCGTACGGGGCCACCTTCCCGGTCATCACGGTCGGCGACATGGTCCGCGCGCAGCGCGCGTTCCTCCACGAGCTCGGCATCGAGCGGCTGTTCGCCGCGAGCGGCGGATCGCTCGGCGGGATGCAGGCGCTCGAGTGGGCCGTCGCGTACCCGGATGCGATCCGGGCGATCGTGCCGGTCGCGAGCACGGCCCGGCTCGGTACGCAGGGTGTGGCCTGGAACGCGATCGC
>JANLWM010000234.1:0-12918 GCA_031364525.1 Chloroflexota bacterium
CCGACGAACCCGGCGACCGCGAGGATGGTCAGGACGTAGGGGAGCGTGCCAAGGAGCTGCACCGGGACCGCCGTGTCGCCGACCTTGGCTCCCTGGAGCGAGAACGAGAGGGCATTCCCATAACCGAAGACAAGGCTCGCGACGAGCGCGCCGACCGGGGACCACCTGCCGAAGATCATCGCCGCCAGGCCAATGAAGCCCCGGCCACCGGTCATCCCATCGGTGAACGAGTGGGCGACCGACAGCGACAGGTAGGCGCCGCCGAGCGCCGCGAGCGCTCCACTGGCGATCACCGCCGCGTATCTGATCCGACGGACGCGGATGCCGACGGTCTCCGCCGCGCGGGGATGCTCGCCGACCGCCCGGACGCGTAAGCCGGCGACCGTGCGGAACAAGAAGACCTGCAGCAGAACGACGAGCAGCAACATGACCCACACCATGCTGTTCTGGCCCCCGATGGCCTCGCCGATGTACGGCACGCCGCTCAGGAAGTCGAGCCGGAGGTCCGGCAGTCCCGGGAGGTCCGCGGGCGTGCCGGTCGTGCCGTAGAGCTGGTAGTCGAGATACGTGGTCAGCCCGAGGGCGAGGATGTTCAGAGCCATCCCGGACACGATCTGATCGCTCCGGAGCGTGATCGATGCGTACGCGTGGAGGGCGGCGACGATCACGCCGGCAAGGATCGCGATCGCGAGCGCGATCCAGATGTTGCGGCTGCGGTCCGCGGCCACGATCCCGAAGAACGCCCCGGCGAGCATGCAGCCCTCGAGAGCGATGTTCGTGACGCCACTGCGCTCCGTGACGACGCCCCCGAGCGCCGCCAGCGCGATCGGCGTCGCCAGACGAAGGGTCGCCGCCAGCACGCTGGCCCCGATCAGCAGCTCCCAGCTCACGCGATCGCCTCGACCGGTTTGCGGCCCCGCCGCTTCGTCAGCGACCGGACGATGGCCTCGGCGGCGATGACGAACAGCACGAACGCCTGGATGATCGCGACAAGATTCGAGGAGATGTTCGCGTGCGACTGCATGTACGCGCCGCCGTGGACGAACGCGCCGAAGAGCAGCGCCGCGAAGACGATCCCGATCGGCGAGTTCTTGCCCAGCAGAGCGACCGCGATCGCGTCGAAGCCATAGCTCGAGGCGAAGCCGTCGTAGACCCGGCCGAAGAGACCGCTCACTTCGATCATGCCACCGAGGCCGGCGAACCCGCCCGCGATCGCCATGACCACGATGAGGTGCTTCGCGGGGTCGATGCCCGCCTGTGCGGCCGCGCGCGATCCGAGGCCGACGGCACGCAGCCGGTAGCCGAGCGGTGTCCGCCAAAGCAGGAACCAGAACGCCAGGACGGCGAGTGCGGCGAGGATCAGGCCCGCGTGGAGCCTGCTGAAGGGCACGAGGTCGTTCGGGATGATCACGGGGAGCCGTGCGCCCGCACCGATCGGCGTCGACGCCGGCGTGCCGAGGGCGTTCTGCGCGGTCATCGGACCGGCCTGCAGCAGCCAATGCATCACGAAGACGATGGTGTAGTTGAGCATGATGGTCGTGATGACCTCGTTCACTCCCCGGACCGCCTTCAGCACGCCGACGATGCCGCCGTAGAACGCGCCGCCGGCGATGCCGAACACGATCACGATCGGCATGAGCAGCAGGCCCGGCAGCGACGCGAACTGCGAGCCGGCCCACCCTGCGGTCAGCGCGCCCACCAGCAGCTGCCCCTGCGCGCCGATGTTGAACAGGCCGGTACGGAACGCGATCGCGACGGAGAGACCGGTGAGGACGAGCGGAATGGCGGAGACGATCGTCTCGGTGATGTCGTACGGCGTTCCAAAGGCGCCTTGCACGAGCGCGGCATATGCCTTCACGGGATCGTTGCCGCTGAGGAGCACGAAGACCGCTCCGAGCAGCAGCGCGATGACGACCGAAAGGATCGGGATGGCCGGACCGGCCGCCCACTGGAACGTGAGCTGACGCACAGACGGGGCCGGGCTCAGTGAGCCCGGCCCCGTCGATGGCACTTGCAGCTGTGTCACGTGGTCACTATTTGACCGTGAGGGTGTCCTTCGGGGTGACCTTGCCGGACTTGATGTCTGCCAGGGCCTGATCGGCCGCGGCCTTCGCGTTCGCCGGAACGATCTTGTCGAGAGCGCCGAAGCCGACGCCGTCGTTCGCAGCGTTGAAGCTGTTGTCGCCGGCCTTGAAGGTGCTGAGGCGGATGGAGCGGATCGTCTGGAAGACGGCCACGTCCACCTTCTTGAGCGCGCTCGTGATCACGGTGCCGGGCGCGACGGCAGCCTGGTCCGCGTCCACGCCGATCGCGTAGACCTTCGCGTCCTTGGCCGCGTTGATGTACCCGATGCCGCTGCCGCCGGCGACCTGGAACAGGATGTCGCAGCCCGCGGCGATGTGCTTGATGCCGACTTCCTTGCCCTTCTGCTGGTCAACGAAGTCCTGGCTGTACCCGTTCAGGATCTTCGTCGTTGGGCTCGTCTTGGTGACGGCGTCCTGGTAGCCGGCGATGTACCGGTCCACCGGCGGGATCGGGAGGCCACCCATGGAGCAGACGGTGTTGTGGGTCGCCGTGCCGACCTTGTCCTTGGCCATGGTCGCCGCGATGACGCCGACGATGTAACCGGCCTCCTGCTCCTTGAAGAACAGGTTCGCGACGTTCGGCAGGTTGTCGGTCTTACCGGCATCGTCCTGCGGCGCTCCGTCGATGATCGCGAACTTGACGTTCGGGAACTGCTTCGCGACCTTCCACACGGCGTTCTGCATCAGGAAGCCGACCCCGATGACGAGGTCGTACTTGTCCTGCGCGTACTTCGTGAGGTTGGGCACGTAGTCAGCCTGCTGCTTCGACTCCGTCACCGACGTGTCGACGATCAGCTGGGCTGCGGCGTCCTTGCGGCCCTTGTCGGCCAGCGCGTTGAAGCTCTTGTCGTTCAGGCCGCCGACATCGGTGACCAGGCCGACCTTCGGGTGCTGGCCGGTGGCGGTGTTTCCGCTTGAGCTCGCTGCCGGGGCGGTCGTCGTGGTGCTCGTGCAGGCGGCCACGATCGTCGTGGCGAGGAGACAGAACGCTACAAGTCGCTTCATGGGCGAGGAACCCTCCCTAGTCGTATGGCGCGCAGTGCGCGACCGTAGGTGATGGTATGCGCTCCGGTTCGGCGTCGCATGATGCATCTATGGATGGTCTGACCACAGCATTGCGACGCTTGCCCGGGCCCGTCGGCTTCGCCGCCGTTGGCCTCGTCGGGTCGCTCATCCTGCCTCAGCTTTCGCTCACGGTGACGCCGGACCTGGTCCTCGTCGTTCTCCTTCCTGGCCTGGTCTTCGAGGCCGCATACCGGCTGCACTGGGAGGATCTTCGCCGGTCCTACGGACCGATCGCATTCCTCGCCGTGCCGGGGGTCCTCGTAACGGCGGCCACCGTCGCGGCCATCCTTTGGGTCGGCACGGGTCTCCGGCCAGAGCTCGCGTTCGTGGTCGGCGCGATGGTGGCCGCCACCGATCCCGCTGCCGTGGTGGCGACATTCTCCCGGCTTCAGGCGCCCCGGCGCCTCGTCGCGATCGTCGATGCCGAGAGCCTGCTGAACGACGGAACGGGCTTGCTCGTCTTCGCGATCGCCGTACGCGCGGTCAGCGGTCCGATCATGCCGCTCGACGCAGTCATCGGCTTCTTCGTGACGTCGGTCCTGAGCGGGTTCGGCGGGACACTCGTCGGCGCCGCGGCCGCGCTTGTCACTGTCCGGCTACGCCACCACGGATCGCAGGTCGCCGTGTCGCTCGCGGCCGCCTACGGCTCGTCGCTCGCGGCCGCGGCGCTGGGGCTCTCACCGATCATCGCGACAGTCGTTGCCGGCGCTGTCCTGGGTAACTACGGCCGGCGCGTCGGGCTCGGCCGCACGACCGAGGAGGCCTTCGATCGCGTCTGGGAGCGCATCACGCAGGTCCTCACGGTGCTCATCTTCGTCGCGGTCGGGCTCGCGGTCGGCCCTGCGGGTGTCCTCAACGCCGCGGCAGCGGTGGCGTGGGGCGTTGTCGGCGTGCTCGTCGCGCGGGCCATCGTTGTGTACGTGCTGATGGGAGGAGCGCTCGCCGCATTGCCCAGGCGACCGACCGCGTCGAACGTTCCACCGCTGTGGCTCCACCTCATCTTCTGGGCTGGCCTTCGGGGCGCCGTCGCGACCGCCGCGGCCCTGTCGCTTCCATTGGACTTTCCGCAGCGAGACACGTTGCAGCGGATCACGTTCGGCGTCGTCGTGGTCACGCTCGTGGTCCAGGGGTCTACTGCCGGATGGCTGCTCCGCAAGACGGGCGTCGGCGCGTCGGCTACCCCGCCACCACGGTCTTGACCACATAGAGCAGGAAGATCACATACAGGCTGCCGCCCATCACGAGCGCCGACAGCGGCAGCGCGTCGCCCTGCGTTCGGAACCGAAGCTGGATGTAGATCAGGGCGCCCGAGATCAGCGCGAAGACCGCCGCCACGGTCCCGAATGGCCCCAGGATCCACGGCGTGAGCAACACCCCCACGGTCACCGGGACGGTGGACTGGAAGACCATCGCTCCGGCGACGTTCCCGAGGGCGATGACGTCCTTCCCCTCTTTCGTCCAGATCAGGCTGTTCGCCGCTTCCGGCAGCTCCGTCGCGAGCGGCGCGAGCAGCAGAGCCACGAGCAGCGCGTTGAAGCCCATCGCGTGCGAGAACGCGTCGATCCACGCGGCGAAGATCTTGGCGCCGACCAGGATCCCACCGAACGCGACCACGGTCTGGCCCACGATGAGCCACCCCGGCGGACGGTGCGGATCGAGCCTCGCTGCGAATCGCTTGAGGTACCTCGCGAAGCTGAGCGCTTCGAACGCGGCCTTCTCTTCGGCCGCCTCCTCGATATCCGACTCGCTCGTCCCAGGCGTTCGCAGAACGAGGAACAGGTAGAGGCCGTAGGTCGGAAGGAACACCCACCCGAGGACCCCTTTGATCTCCCGCAGCGGGGGGATGAGCGCGATGGCGACGGCAGCCGCATACATGACGAGAAAGAACCCGAGGTCACGCGAGGCATGTGCCCGGTCGACGTGGAGCGTGTCGCGGCCGCGGCGCTTCCGCAGGAGGAACGCTGTCACGCCAATGAGCAGCATCACGAGCGTGCCGAGCATGAACGGGGCACCGAGGATGGCGCCGACGCCGATGTCGTCGGCATCGGCACTGTTCGTGAACACGATGGCGACGATCGGCACCAGCGTCTCGGGGGTCGCCGTCCCGATGGCCGCCAAGATGCTGCCGGTCGCGCCCTCGCTCATCCCGAGCAGGTGACCGAGCCACTCGACGCCGTTCGTGAAGAGCTCGGCCCCCACGAGAATGAGGGCGAACGCGATCAGGAGGAGCAGCGCATCAAAGGGGTTCACGTCAGTCGATCGCGGTGCCGACGGTCTCGTTGTCGAGCGCATCGCCGCGCCGCCCGCGCGAACGCAGCGCCCGGACGATCGGCACGAGGAGCAGGACGATCGCGAGCACGACCAGTGTCGCCGAGAGCGGACTGCCGACGAAGATGAGCGGACTGCCGCCGCTCGCGATCAGGCTCTGCCGGAACGTCCGCTCGGTCGAGTCGCCGAGAACGACTGCGACGACAAGGGGCGCCAGCGGGTATTTCGTCTTTCGGAGCCAATAGCCGATCAAGCCGAAGATGATCGTGATGAAGACGTCGAGCATGCTGTTGTTGAGCGAGTACGAGCCGATGATCGAGATCAGGATGATGAACGGCGTCAATATCGCGTACGGGATCCGCATGATCGACGCGAGCAGCGGGACCGCCGCGAGACAGATGAGGAACGTCAGGAGATGCCCAACGTAGATGCTCGCGATGAGGCCCCACACGAAGTCGTGGTGTTCGACGAACAGCAGCGGCCCCGGTTGCAGACCCCAGATGAACAATCCGGCCATGATGACCGCCGAGGTGGGCGAGCCCGGCACGCCAAGGGCGATCATCGGGACGAGCGACCCGACGGCGGCCGAGTCCGCAGCGGACTGCGGTGCCATGATCCCCGAGATCTCGCCCTTGCCAAAGTCTTCCTTGTTCTTCGACCACTGCCGTGCGAGCCCGTAGCCGAGGAACGATCCCGCCGTCGCGCCGTGGCCGGGCAGGGTCCCGAACCAGAAGCCGATGATCGCGGTCGAGACCACCAGCCAGATGCGCTTCCGCAGCTCGCCGAGCGTTTCCACGATGTCCCTGAACCCGACGCGCGCCGACAGCCGCTCGACGAACCCGATGCCCTGCTCCTCGGCCGACGCGATGATCTCGCCGATCCCGAAGAGGCCGATGGTCACCGGCACGAACCCGATCCCGGAGAGCAGCCCGATCTGCCCGAACGTGAGGCGCGGCTGGCCGGTGATCGTGTCAAAGCCGATGGACGCAAGGAGCAGGCCGAAGCCGATCATCATCACCGCCTTGGCCGGTGACTCGGCCCCCAGGCCGATCAGCGTCGCGAATGACATGACGAAGACCGCGAAGAGCTCCGGTGGTCCAAATGAGAGCGCGAAATCCGCGATGGCCCGAGCAAAGAACGTGAACAGCACCGTCGCGATGAACGCTCCAACGAATGATGCGAAGAACGAGGATGCGAGCGCCACGCCTGGCTTCCCCTTCTTCTTGGCCAGGGGAAAGCCGTCGAAGAGCAGCACCACGGACCACGGCTCGCCGGGGATGTTGAACAGGATCGAGGTCACGACCCCGCCGAAGAGCGCGCCCCAGTACACGCCGGCGAGCAGGATGACCGCGCTCGTCGGGCTGGTGCGCGCGATGATGACGGTGATCGGCAGGAGGATCGCGACCGCACTTGTTCCGCCGAGGCCGGGGAGCACGCCGACGACGAGTCCAAGGACGATCCCCACGAGCAGCATGAGGATGTTGAACGGCTGCAGGGCCGTCCCGAAGCCGCCCGCCAGGTCGCCCAGGACGTTGAAGAACTCTATGTCGCTACTCCTTCAGACCTGTCGCCGTCGCTCGTCGGAGGCTAGAAGGGGAGGATGCCGGCGTCGTAGAGGAAGCTCTTTGGCAGCGAGACGCGGAAACCGATCTCGAATGTCGCATAGATCGCCGCGGGCATGAGGACCATGATGAGCACGACCCAGTGCCAGCGGTATCGGCCGATCCACCGCGCGAAGAGGCCCATGTATAGCGCTGTGACCACGTAGAAGCCGAGCCAGGCGATCGCCACCGTCGCGACGATCATGGGAAGGATCAGCTTGAGCGCGGAGAAGAGGGCGGCACGGTCCTCGAACGCGGCCGTGCCGGGCACCGGGGTCGTCCACGACCGGTAGCCGATGTACGAGGCGCACAGGAAGACGAGGCCCGCCGACCAGAACGGATAGAACCCGGCGCCGATCCCGCCTGGCTGCGTGCCGGTGCGGTCGATCAGGGCGCCTGCCCGCGAATCGAACATCGCGACGGCGGCAACGAGCATGAACGCGGCCGCCGTCGCGACCTGATACGGCCTCAACCTGCTACTGGATCCAGTTGAACTGCTTGGCGATGTCCTCGTGCAGCTTCTGGTAATCCGCGATGAGCTTGTCGAACGCCGGCCCTGAGCGGAAGTCCGGCTTCAGCTCGTTGTCGGCCATGAATTTCTTCCAATCGTCCGATTCGTACACCTTCTTGAAGACGTCGACCCAGAACGCCCGCTGCCCGGCCGACAGTCCGGGTGGCGCCATGATCGACCGGATGATGAAGTAGTCGTCGATGGGGAGGCCCTGCGACTTGCAGGTGGCAAGGTCCTTGAACGTTCCCGCCGATGGGCTCGTCGCCTCGAACGTGCAGAGCGGGCGCATCTTGCGCGGGGAGCCGCTGTAGAGACCCTTCCCCTCGCTCGGGTTGTTCACCGATGCGACCACGCCACCCTGATGGCCGGCGACCGCGGCGGCGACCGTCGATCCCGATGCCGACGGCACGAACTTGAACGGCTTGAGACCCGCGGTGACCTGGATGCGGCCGAACAGCGCCTCATCCTCCTGCTTCGAACCGGTGCCGGTCACCACGAGGGAGTCGGCTTTCGCAGCCGTGATGAAGTCCTGCGCGTTCTTCCACGGGCTGTCTTCGTTGACCCAGAGGTAGAACGGGTCGAGAGCGAGGTTGGCGATCGGCGTGAAGTCCGTGGCCTTGTACGGCAGCTTCTGCACGATCAGCGTCGTGAAGAACGAATTGAGCGTGATGGTGATCTCGCTCGAGTCGCCCTTCTTGTCGAACACATATTGGAAGGCGACCGCGCCTGACCCGCCCTCCTTGTTCACCGGGGTCACCGGCTGCGGGGAGAGCTTGAGCGCATCAATGATCGACTGCATCTTGCGCGCGTAGATGTCGGAGCCACCGCCCGGCGCCGTGCTGATGATGAACTCGACGGGCTTCGTCGGCGGGATGAGCGTGACCGCAGCGCCGGTCGCCGCCCCGCCGGACGGTGCGGGCGTGGCGCCTCCGCCGGCGCCGCCACACGCGACGCTGACGATGAGACCCGCGAAGGCGATCGCGATCCCTCTCCCAGTTCGATCGTGCATCTCGTGCCTCCTGCTTTTCGCTACCCAGATCGCTGGTCAGACCGCACCACCGGTCAGACCGGCGGCATCGTATGCCGGTCCAGGGAGAGCGGCAATACACCGGTAGTACGCCCGTTCGGAGGCGTGGTGCGGCGGGTGGCAGAATGACACGTGTCGTGGTGAAGGAGCTGACCCGGCCCGAGACCCCATTGCGGCGCGGGGCCGCATCCGAGACCGCCTGGGCATTCTTCAACGGCGAGTTCGTCCCGCTCCGCGATGCGAAGGTGAGCGTGATGACGCACGCCCTGAACTACGGCACCGGCGTCTTCGAGGGGATCCGCGCCTACTGGAACGAAGAGAAGGGCCAGCTCTACGCGCTCCACCTGATCGAGCACTACCGCCGGATCCACAAGTCCTGCAAGGTCATGCGCCTTGACCTCGAGCCCTCGCCGGAGCGTCTGGTGGAGATCACGCTCGAGCTCCTTCGGCGCAATGACTTCCGCGAGGACGCCTACGTCCGCCCGCTCGTCTACAAGAGCGACGAGATCATCGGTGTCCGGCTCCATGATCTCCACACCGCGTTCACCATCTTCGCCGTGCCCTTCGGGACCTACATCGAGATCGATCGCGGCATCAGCTGCGGCGTCTCGAGCTGGCGGCGCGTCGACGACAACGCGATCCCGGCACGCAGCAAGATCACAGGCTCCTATGTGAATGCCGCCCTCGCGAAGACGGAGGCCCAGGAGGCCGGGTTCGACGAGGCGATCGTCCTCACGAATGACGGACACGTCTCGGAGGGGAGCGCCGAGAACCTGTTCATGGTGCGCAACGGAACGCTGATCACACCGCCGGTGACGGACAACATCCTGGAAGGGATCGTTCGGCAGAGCGTCATGCGGATCGCTGCGGATCAGAACGTCCCGCTGGAGGTCCGGTCGATCGACCGCACCGAGCTCTACATCGCCGACGAGCTGTTCCTCTGCGGCACGGGCGCGCAGCTCGCGCCGGTCACGTCGGTCGACCATCGCGTCGTCGGCGAGGGCACGGTCGGTCCGATCACGAGGCAGCTGAGCGCTATCTACTTTGCCGCAGTGCACGGCAACGACGAGCGCTATTCGGCGTGGGTGACCCCGGTCCACAAGACCTAGGCGGTCAGCGCTTCTTCCGATCCTTCTGCTTGGCGATCTTGTCCCGGTCGGCCAGCGCAGCTCGCACCGTCTTGAAATTCCCCGAGAGGGCCGTCCGGCGATCCGCGGTGATCTCCTGCTGCATCTTCGGGCTCCGCGAGACCTTTCGCGCGCGGCTCGCATCCTGGGAGCTCGCGTCGACGATCTCGACGAGCTTCTTGAGGCCCTTCAGGCCCTTGCTGAGCGGCATCGTGCCCTCCTAGCGCTGCAGGTCGGTCGCGAGGCCTTTGAAGTCCGTGCCGACGACGATGACGATATCCGCGTCAGTGGGATCGGTGGAGGCGATGTCCCGGACGGCCATCCCGTTCAGCTGCTTCGCGAGCTGATCGGCGGAATATCGCTTTGCGCCGTTGCGGATCAGGATCTCCGACCTGCCGGTCGCTCCTGCCGTGACCCGGGCGACGGAAAAGGCCCGCGCCGCCAGCCGGTCCGCGAGGTCCTGCGCGCCGGTGCTCTTCCCGCCGGTGCCCCGGATCTCGATCCGCGCGTTCTCCTGTCGCACGCGCGGGTCGTAGAAGAGCTCCGCGATGAGACTGGCGACCTTGGCCTTCTGCGGGATCAGGTAATAGCCGAGCTGGCCGTTCTCCTCGGCAAGCTCGCAGTGTGGCGAGTCGCCACCGCAGGGGAGCAGCACGTCGCTCTTGATGTCCCCCGATGCGATGCCGCCGCCGATCCCGGCGAGGGGTAGGACGTTCGCAGGGTCGAAGTTCGTCTCGACCGCCGATCCCACGTCTCCGACGATCGCCGGGATGCGACTCAGCATCCCGTCGGCGGTGAGTCGCCCGCGGATCGCGGAGATCACGTCCTGCTGGCGCCGCGCGCGAGAGAAGTCGTTGCTGTCATGCCGCGATCGCGCGTACTTGAGCGCGACATCCCCGGGCATGAGCTGCGGGCCGGGCTGGATGTTCAGCCGCTCGACCCCGAAGTCGGCTGTCGGATACGCCTCGTCCCGGATCGGCCGCTTCACGTCGATGACCACGCCGCCCACCGAGTCGACGATCCGGGTGAATGCGCCGAAGTCGATGAGCGCGTAGCTGTTGATCCTGATGCCCAGGAGTCCCTCGACCGTCCTCTGCGCAAGATCCGGACCGCCGTACGCGTACGCAGCGTTGATCTTGTCCCGCCCGTGACCGGGGATCTCAGCGAGCGTGTCCCGCGGGACCGAGAGCATGGCTGCGGTCCTGTTCAGCGGGTCGAGCGACAGGACGATGATCGTGTCGGTGTTCTGCGTGTCGCCGCCCGTCCCCCGCGAGTCGATCCCCATGACCAGCACGTTGAGCCGGTCGCGCCCGTTGTACGGGACGGGAGCGAAGACCGTCGCTGTGCCGCGGGCGGTCGTCCCCGCCACCGGCGCGAAGACCCGCGCCGCCAGACCGGCCCACGCGTTCGCGCCGCGGAAGACGCTGCCATACCCGGCGATGAGGGCAAGCGTGATGATGCCGAGCGCGAAGTAGTCCGCAGCGTGCTTACCCCGGAGCGAGCCCCCGCCGCGGAATCCGCCGGCGAACGCGTCCGCGACGACCCACAGGTGATACGCGAGCAGCCCACCGATGATCACGACCGTGAAGAGGACGGCCTGCCTGATCACGAGGGACGTCAACGGGTCGAACGTGGCGACGAACGCGCCGCCGAGCGTGATGACGAGCACGGGAATGAGGAAGACGATGACCCCGCGGATCCAACGCTCCTGGTAGAGCTGGCCGAGACCGGGTAACAGGCCGCTGAGCACCGCGGCGAGGCCCGGGGGATCGGCGCCGGCCCGTTCCTGGATCGTCGATCGCGGTCTTCCGCACCGTCGGCAGGAGCGCGCGGTCGACAGGTTCAGCGTCGAGCAGCGCGCGCATGGCCAAGGCTCGCGCGGGCTCCCCATGGGACCTCTAGCGTATAGCCGTGGAACGGGGGACGCCGGTCGGCAGCGCCACCCTTCGCGGCGCGCGGGCCGTGGGGATCGTGTGCGCGGTGGCCTTTGTGGCGCCGGTCGTCCTATCGGTCGTGGTCCCGCAGGCCTTCCTGTTCACTCCGCACCACCCGGCCTATCAGCGACTGCTCTCCGCGATGCTGCTGGCGTTCGCCCTCGGCCTGGGCCTCGCGCTCCGCGACCCCGCCCGAAACGCGGGCGTCTATGCCGTCATCGGCCTCGCGAGCGGATGCCTGACCGGGGCGATCATCTACACCCTGCTGGTCGATCCGACCCAGGACATCCTGCACTGGGTCGTTCAGGTGCCGCTCCTCGGGCTGGTGGCGATCGCGTTGGTCGTCACGTACACGCGGCTGCGGCGGCCCCACCCGGTCATCGTGCGCATCGTGGTGGTCGCCGTTCTGCTGTTCCCCGTGACCCTGTATGTGTACGACCTTGCATTGCGCTCGTTCGTGGGCCGCTGATAGCTTGAGCGAGTGACGCCGATCGTTGCCGTCCGCGACCTGCGCAAGCGGTACGGCGAGATCGAAGCTGTGCGCGGAATCTCATTCGAGGTCCTCGAAGGCGAGATCTTCGGCCTCCTCGGCCCGAACGGTGCTGGGAAGACCACGACCGTGGAGATCCTCGAAGGGCTGCGAAAGGCTGACGGCGGGGCGGCCATCGTGGACGGCATCGACGTCTCCAAGGATCCGCAAAAGGCGAAGGAGCGCGTCGGCGTGCAGCTGCAGCAGAGCGCGTTCCCGGAGAACTTCACCGCACGGGAGACCGTCGAGCTGTTCGCGCTCTGCTATGGCGTCGAGGTGGACGCGCTGGCGCTGCTCAGGGACGTCGATCTCGAAGATCGAGCAGGTCAGCGCCAGGAGAAGCTCTCGGGCGGACAGCGGCAGCGGTTATCGATCGCGACCGCGCTGGTCAACAAGCCGCGGGTCCTGTTCCTCGACGAGCCCACCACCGGACTCGACCCGCAGGCGCGCCGCAACCTTTGGGAGCTGGTGCGCAAGATCCGGCAGGCCGGGACGACCGTCTTCCTCACGACCCACTACATGGACGAAGCCGAGGTCCTCTGCGACCGCGTCGCGGTGATGGACCACGGCAAAATCATCGCCATGGATCCGCCGCGAGCGCTCATCGCGGGGCTCCTCTCGCGCGGCTTCACCAAGCCGACGATCCAGCAGCAGGCGAACCTCGAAGACGTGTTCCTGGACCTGACCGGCCACGAGCTGCGGGAGGAAGACGGTCGTCCCGGCCTGCCGGATCTTGCGCACCAGCTCCCAAAGGTTGCGGCGCGCCTGCGGG
>JANLWM010000103.1:0-4486 GCA_031364525.1 Chloroflexota bacterium
GTCGTCACGATCGCAGGCCTCATCATCACCGCTGCCCTCTACGCCCGCGGTGTAAAGGGAACGCTGCTCATCGGCATCATCGGCGCCACCATCGTCGGGATCCTCGTCAACGCCGGCACGGGCGGCGTGACCTACAAGGACCTGCCCGGAGTCGCGGTCATGCCGAAGAGCTTCTTCGACGCCCCGAATTTCGGGACCATCGGCCAGCTCGACGTGCTCGGCGTGTTCAGCAAGCTCGGCGTCGTCGTCGCGGTCCTCTCCATCTTCTCGCTCATGCTTTCTGACTTCTTCGACACCGCAGGCACGGTCACGTCGGTCGCCGCCCAGGGTGGGTGGCTCCGGCCCGACGGCCGCATCGACCGCGCGGACCGCGTGTTCTGGGTGGACTCACTCGGTGCGCTCTTCGGCGGGATCTTCGGCACGTCCAGCAACACCACGTACATCGAGTCCGGTGCGGGTGTTGCCGAGGGCGCGCGCACGGGGCTCGCGAGCCTCGTGACGGCGTTCCTCTTCCTGGTGGCGATCTTCCTCGCTCCCGTTGCGGGGATCGTCCCACCGCAAGCGACCGCCGCGGCACTCATGCTCGTCGGGTGGTTCATGTTCAAGCCGCTCCTCGATCTGAACAAGACCGGGGAGGTCGACTTCGCCACCGGCTTCGCGGTCCTGCTGACCGTGTTCCTCATGCCGCTCACGTACTCGATCACGAACGGCATCGGCGCGGGATTCCTTGCCTACGCGTTCCTCAAGGCCGTCAGTGGCAAGAGCAAGGATGTCAGCCTGGCCATGTGGCTCGCAGCCCTGGCGTTCCTCATCTACTTCGCGGACCCGCTCATCCGTAAGTTCCTTTCCTAGGTCCGGCACCTTTCGGACGATGGACGGGCCCTGCCGAACGGCAGGGCCCGTTCTCTTTTGTCCTGTTCAGGTCGATCAGCCCGCGATCGCCTCCCGTTCGCGCAGCCGCTCGACGCCGCGCACGAGCCCGAAGCAGCCGCTCAACATCATCGCGCCGTGTGGCGCGGCCTCGTACCACCCGAGGCGCAGGGCGAGCTTGCGGTTCGGCCCGGTGATGGCCACGAAGGAGAACGGGGCCAAGGCGCTGTACGTGTCGAGCGTGAGAGCACCGTGGCCGTCGTCGGCGAAGACCTCGTCGTGGGTGATCGCTCCCGAGACGAGCCGGCCGGTGAGGCGCTCGATCTTCGCGAGGTCGACCGCCTCGGTGTGATGCTCCATGACCCCGAACAGCTCTTCGCCGCGCACGAGCAGGCCGAGCACGTGCTGGTTCCCGACGTTCACGATGCAGGCCCCGCCCCGCGCGGCGTCTTGGACGCGGCGGTCCTCGAGGGCGCCGAGGACCGCGACCGGACCGGTATCAGCGACGATCGCGCCCGGGACATCCTGCTGGATCGCCACGAGCCGGGTCATGTATGCGGGCGGGGTCCGCCAGATGTGATCGGCCAGCGTCGACCCCGGGACGAGGTAGCGGCGCCAATGCTCGAAGCGGAAAAGACGGTTGCTCGACGTCGGTGAGAAGCCGTGGTCCTGGGCGGCGATCGCGATCGTCGCCGGCAGCGTCACGTCGTACGCCGCAAGGGTCCGTTCGAGGCGGGGGAGGTCGACGTCGCGCAGCTCCACGGGCACCGCGTCGCTTGGCGGGTCGGCCGTGATCCCGATGCCCCGACCTCGCAGGAGCTCGAGGTCGTCGTGGACGGTCAGGGCGGCCGTCTCGGTCGCATAGACGGCAAGGCCGGCTTCGAGGTGGGCCCAGACCGCATTCGTCGTGTGATAGCCGCCCATCAGGTTCCCGTGGAGGAACACCGCCTTGCGCTGTGCGCGCGCCGTGCGGATCTTCCGACCGGCCAGGGCTGTCGGGGACGGAAGGACGAGCTGGACCGCGTTCTCCATCGGCTGCTCGGGGTCGTAGACGAGCACGTCCATGGTCCCCGCCCCGATATCGATCGCGAGGATGCGCCCGTCGTTCACGCTCGGATGCTACGGCGGCATGCGACCTGCTCCGTCGGGAGAGATCAGGTTCGGAGGTGCTGCCGTGGACGACATGGTCAAGGGCGAGCTCAAGAAGGCCGAAGGAAAGGTGAAGGAGGAGTTCGGCAAGGCGGTCGGTGACCGCTCGACGGAGTGGGGCGGCAAGGCCGACCAGGTGAAAGGCGAGGTCCAGAAGCGGGCCGGCGAGCTCGAGCGGGACGGCCGCAGTGCCGCGGGCGCCGATGTACCGATGACCGGGGGCGCGGGCGACATTGCTCGCGGCGAGCTCCGGAAGGCCGAAGGCAAGGTGAAAGAAGAGTTCGGCAAGGCCGTCGGCGACCGCTCCACGGAATGGGGCGGCAAGGCTGATCAGGTCAAGGGCGAGATCCAGAAGCGGTCCGGTGAGATCCAGCGCGATGGCCGTCGCGACGAAGGGACCAACTAGCCCGCCTCGTGATGCTGCGTGGCGACCTCCCCGGATAGACTGGCACTGTCCCGAGCGGTGGCAGCCCGGGGAGGTCGCATAGTGGCCGAGTGCGGGGGCTTGCTAAGCCTTTACAGGGGTTTTCTCCTGTCGCGGGTTCGAATCCCGCCCTCCCCGCAAGGTGCTGCCGATATCCGTGGTGTGTCCATCACGGACCTCGCTTGGGCGGCGGGCGTGTACGACGGCGAGGGGTCCGCGAGCACGTACCTTCCAAAGGGTCGAAAGTCTCGGGTCCGACAGATTGCCGTCTACCAGGGTGGCGAGGGTGGACCACCGCCGCTGCTCTACCGATTCCAAGCGGCCGTCGGGGGCATCGGTCTCATCCACGGGCCTGCTCGGGGCTACCTGTACCAGTGGCACTCAAAGCGGCACGTTGTTGTCGATGCGGTCAGCGAGCTCCTATGGCCATGGCTGAGCGATGCGAAGCGGTCGCAGCTGCAGCGGGCAGCCGCAGAGGTCGGCCGATCGACGCCCACCGTTCCCGATGCTCGTTGGTCGCCTGACGAATTGGCCGCGTGGGCAGCCGGATTCTTCGATGGAGAAGGATCGATCGGCGTGTACGGGAACCCACGGTCCCCCGTCGTCTCCATGTCGCTGCCCCAATCATCTGACGCCGGAGTGCCGGATACCCTCCAACGATTTCGGGTGGCGGTCGGCGCCGGTGGGATCTCCGGCCCGCGGATGGTGCCGAGTCCGTGGACGAAGCTTCCGCAGTTCAGCTGGAAGTCGCAGGCCTTCGGCGACCTTGAACGGATCGTCGATCGTTTGCGGCCGTACTCGGACGTCGTGAAGCTCGGTCAGATGGATGCCTGCCTTGAGCGGGTGCGAGACGTGCGAGCGCGCCGCGCCAGCTAGACGCCGGTACGATGACCGCATGAAGGCGCCGAAGCGCGACCGTCCGCATCTCCCCAAGGGCTACATCAAGACCGAGCCGAAGGGCATGCTCGCGTGGACGGCGGTCGAGAAGCAGCTCCGCGCTTCCCCCTACTTCTGGCTCGCCACCATCAACGACGACGGCGGCCCGCACCTTATCCAGCAGTGGGGCGTCTGGATCGATCAGCAGCTCTTCTTCGATGGGAGCGAGCGCACGCGCTGGGCCCGCAACCTCGCGCGCGATCCGCGCATCAGCTTCGGGATCCAGATCGGCAACAGTGCCGCATATGGCGACGGTGTCGGTGAGATCATCCGTGGCGTTCCGGCCCCGCTCGCGCGTCGTATCGCAACGCAGTACGGAGCGAAATACGGACCGGGCTTCAAGTACCGGCCGAAACCTGAGCAGTACATCAGCGGATATACGTTCCGGGTCCGGCCCGAAAAGCTCATCGCCTTCGACGTCAAGAAGTTCGACAGCTCAGCGACGCGCTTCACCTTCTAGTCCCCGAGCGGCCGCAGCACCAATCCGGCCGGGACCTTTGGATAGAAGTACGTCGTCTTCTGCGGCAGGCGCTCCCACGCGTCTGCCACCTGCTTCAGCGTCCGCGCCTCCACTGCGCGGATCAGGACCGCGGTGGCGCCGTCATGGGCCTGCGCGATCGCCGCATCCACGTCGTGCTCGTACGTCACTGAGCCGCCCAGCTTCCGGGCGGGCTCGATCAGCAGCTCTTCGGCCTGGGCCACCGGTAGCGTGCGCCAGCCCTCGGGCATCGCGGAGAGATCGAGGTCCCGCTTCGGCGTCAGCGCGGTCCACTGTCCGTCACGTACGAGGACGATGCCCGGCTGCGTGTCGTCATATGCGCCGCGTTCCATTGCGGCCGCATCGAACATCCGCGCGACGATCTCGTCCATCGCGGCGTCCGCGCCCCGCACGATGCGATGGGTGCCGAGGATGCGGAGCCCCGGGTCATCGAGGGCGCAGAGGTACGCGAGGGTGAAGTGCGTCGAGTCCTCGTCGAAATCGATCTTCGCGGTCTCGATCTCTTCCTTCAGATATGCCAGCCCCGTCTCGTAGCGGTGATGGCCGTCGGCCAGGTAGACGCGCTGATCCTTCAGCGCCGCGGTCAGCTTCTGGGTCAGGGGCTTGTC
>JANLWM010000119.1:0-3350 GCA_031364525.1 Chloroflexota bacterium
CGCGGACCGGCGCCGACCTCATGGTGTTCGACGACGAGCTGTCGCCCGCGCAGCAGAAGAATCTCGAGGGTCTCCTCGACGCGCGGGTCATTGACCGCTCCGCCGTGATCCTCGACATCTTCGCCCGCCATGCGCGGTCCAAGGAAGGGCAGCTGCAGGTCGAGCTCGCGCAGATGGAGTACCGGATGCCGCGGCTCCAGGGTCTCGGCCGCGAGATGTCACGGCTGGGCGGTGGCATCAACACCCGTGGTCCGGGTGAGTCGAAGCTCGAGAGCGATCGTCAGGTGATCCGCAGGCGGATCCAGGAGCTCAAGGCGCGCCTCGCGACGGTCGCGGAGCAGCGGGAGCGGAGCCGCCGCTCGCGCGCGAAGGAAGGCCTCTTCCTCGCCGCGCTCGTCGGCTACACCAACGCGGGCAAGTCGACGCTCCTCAACGCGCTGTCAGGCGCCGACGTGTTCGTCGCGGATCAGCCATTCGCCACCCTCGATCCGACGACCCGGCGCGCCGAGGTGGCCCAGGGCATCAACCTGCTCCTCTCGGACACCGTGGGCTTCGTGAACAAGCTGCCGCCGGCGCTCGTCGCAGCGTTCCGAGCGACGCTCGAGGAGCTGGCCGACGCGGATCTCCTCGTCCACGTCGCCGACGTCTCGCATCCGAATCTCCACGAGCGGATGCGCGTGGTGAAGGACACGCTGAAGACGCTCGAGCTCGGTGCTCGCGAACAGCTTCTGGTCCTCAATAAGGCGGACGCGCTCCGTGGCGCCGAAGGCGACGCGCTCCGCGAGGCCCTCGGTGCCGAATTCCCGCGGGCGGTCTTCGTATCGGGTCGGAGCGGAGAGGGCCTCGACACCCTTCGCACGCGTCTCGGCGCGGCCGCGAGGTCGCGCTGGACCCACGTGCAGGTCACCCTGCCGTACGACCGCGGCGGCGCGATGATCCAGCGGATCCGCGAGCGCGGAGCCCTCAAGCGCGAGGATTACTCGGAGGGTGGGATCGCCATCGAGGCGGACGTGCCCGCGGATCTGGCAGCGGAGCTCCACGCGGCAGGCTCGTAGTGGAAGCGACCGCGACACCGGTCACCAGCTACCGCGCGCTCTTCAGCGTTCACGGCTTTCCGCGACTCGCGCTCGCGACGGTCCTGGTGCGCGGTGGATCCGCGATGTGGCAACTCGCTCTCGTGCTCTTCGTCCTGCAGCGCTACCAGTCTCCCTCGCTCGCCGGACTCGCGGTCTTCCTGGCCATCGCACCCGGCGTGCTGGTGAGCCCGCTCGCGGGAGCGCTCCTCGACCGGTTCGGGCGGGTGCGGCTCATGGTCGCGGACTACGTCGCGTCCGCGGCGGCTCTCGGTTGCATCGTGATCCTCGCCGCCATCCACGCGCCCTTTGCGGCGATCATGGTCTTCGTCGTCATCGGTTCGATCATGAATCCGCTTGGCACTGCGGGCTCGCGGTCGCTCTTCCCGATGGTCATCCCGTCGCACCTGTGGGATCGCGCGAACGCCGTGGACTCGATCTTCTACATGATCACGACGATCCTCGGCGCGCCCCTGGCGGGAGCGATCACCGCGTTCGTCTCGGCGGAAGCGGCGATCGGGGCGACGGCGGTCGTCCTGCTCACCGGTGCCATCGCACTCGCAGGCGTACGCGATGTCCCGCCGACGCGCGAGATCACGCGCAGCGTCTTCGAGGAGGCCCTCGACGGGATCGGCTACGTGGTGCGCCACAGCGGTCTGCGCGGGCTCGCCGCCGGCATCTCCGTGTTGAACCTGGGGCAGGGGATCCTGCTCGTCGCCCTACCGGTGGTGGTGTTCGAGCGCCTGCACGCGGACGCGTCGGTCGTGGGAGCGCTCTGGTCGATCATGGGCGTCGTCGGCATCGCCGTGGGCCTGACGGCCGGCAAGTTCGGGAGCGCCGGCCGCGAACGCCTGATGCTCGTCGCGGGCATGCTCGGGGTCGGCGCCGGCTTCGCGACGCTCGCCGTCTCCTCATCGCTCCCCGGTCTGGTCACCGGTGTCGCCCTCGTCGGTGGTGCGGGTGCCGCGATGGACGTCGCCATGTTCTCGTTGCGGCAGCGGATCACCGATCCCGAGTGGTTCGGTCGTGCGTTCGCGGTCTCGATGCACCTCAACTACTCGGGCGTTCCGGTCGGCTCCGCGATATCCGGCCCGCTCCTGGCGATCTCAACGCCATTCGCGCTACTCGTCGCCGTCGGCTTCGCCATCGCCGCGGCCGGACTGACCTTCGCGCTGGTGCCCTCGAGCGAGCCGGTCTAGACCGGTGAAGGATCGGCGGGTCCGAGTCCTCATCGTCGCCGTGGCCGTGGTCACGCTCCTCGCGGTCAGCTGGCCGCTGAATGTCCTCGATGTGCGAGCTCGTTCGCCGTTCGCGACCGTCGCATCGGCGTTCGGGCCGGCGCCGGCGTATCCGGGCTACCGATGGTCACGTGATGGCACGGAGGTCGGCGAATTCGAGCTGACGAGCATCTCCGGTCCGTCTCATTGCGGATGGCAGTCCGCGACGATGCTGTTCATCGGCTGGCCGCCGGGAACCACGTCCACGACCATCACGGGGTCTCACTTCTACATCCGCGATCCACGCGGTGTGTTCGGTTCCGAGTACCGAGATCGGCTCGTGCTGGGGGCGACCTTGCCCGCCGATGCCCGCCCCACCGGGTATCGGCTCGGCTCGATCGAGGTCTACCTCAGTCCGACCGACCAGGACGAGGCGATCTATGTGGTCGCGCCATCTGGTGCCGAGCGATGGCCGCGGGTCGATCCGGCGGCACGACTGTGCGCCTGAGCTAGCTCCGGCCCACGACGATCGGGACATCGTCCCGGTTGCCCCACTCCTCCCACGAGCCGTCGTACGTCCGAACGTCGTCGTGGCCGAGGGCTGTAAGCACCAGATGCGTGAAAGCGGCGCGGACCCCGGCTTGGCAGTAGGTGATCGTGCTCGTCTCGGGGCCAAAGCCCGCGTCGATGTACATCTGCTCGAGCACCTCGGGGTCCTTCAGCATCCAGTGGTCGCGTAGAGCGTCTTTCCAAAGAACGTTCACGGCGCCGGGCACATGTCCCCCGTGCTTCGCCCGCGCCTCGGTGCCGGTGTATTCGCCGTCGCGGCGGACATCGAGCAGCCACGGGTCCCCGGTCCGGACGGCGCCGAGCACATCGTCCATCGACGCCAGGACCCCCGCTCGGGGACGCGGCGTGAACGTCATTGGCGCGACGCTGACCTCACCCGGCACCACCGGCCGGCCCTCGCGCTCCCACTGTTGGATCCCGCCCTCCATCACGCCCATCGCGTCATGCCCGTACCGGCGGAGCGCCAGCCACAACCGGGCAGCGTGATGCC
>JANLWM010000162.1:0-12760 GCA_031364525.1 Chloroflexota bacterium
GAGCCGGTCATCCTCCCCGAGCGCTCGCAGGGGCTGTTCATGGTCCAACGGATCCGCGACGAGGCCCATCGGTTCGCGGTCACGTACCACCAGCAGCTGCGCTCAAAGGGCGCGACGCGCTCGGTGCTCGACGAGATCCAGGGGGTCGGACCGGCGAAGAAGCGCGCGCTCCTGCGGACATTCGGCTCGGTCAAGGGGATGCGGGACGCGTCCCTGCTCGAGCTGGGTGGGGTCGCCGGCGTCGGTCCGGCGCTGGCGGAGCGGATCAAGCAAGCCATCGATTGACCCATTGAGGTCGACCTCAACGATACGCATATTCCGCTACATAACGATGAGTTTCCATTGACAATCAGCGATCACCGAACGCAGAGTGGCCCGTATGGCCAATCCAGTCATCGGTCGGTGCCCCATCTGCAGCGAATCGCTGCGGGTCGTCCGCCTGGAATGCCAGGCCTGCGGCACCCGTCTGGAAGGCGACTTCACCCTGGGCCGGTTCCAGGCCCTCAGCGCCGAGCAGCTCGAGTTCCTCGGGACCTTCATCCGGGCACGCGGCAACTTCAAGGACGTCGAGCGCGAGCTTGGGATCTCCTATCCGACGGTCCGCTCCCGGCTCGACGCCGTGATCCGGGCCCTCGGGTTCCCGTCCCAGGTGGAGCCGGACCGCGACGCCGAGCGCCGCAAAGAGATCCTTCGCGAGCTGGCCGAGGGAAAGATCGCGCCGGACGACGCAGCGACCCTATTGGAGGCTGATCGATGAGCGACGAGAACGACCCGGGACAGCGCAAGAACGCCCGCGAAGAGTTCGAAGAGGCGCGCGAGCGCTACCACCAGGTGCGACAGCAGGAGCATGAGCTCCGGCAGCAGGAGCGGCATCGCGAGCGTGAGGCCCGTCAGGAATCACGTGAGCTGGGCCGCGAGCAGCGGCGCACGCTTCGCGACGAGATCCGCCGGACGGTGCACGAGGGGCTGGGTCACGATCTCGGTCGGGGCCTCGGGCGGACGATCAAGGACTCGATGAGCTTCAACCTCGACGTCGGTGACCTGGGCTTCGGGGGAGAGGAGTACGCCGAGATCGTCGAGCGCGACTTCACGGTGGGACCGCTCCCGGGCCTGCACGTCCGGAACGTGTCCGGCGACACGAAGATCGCGGTCGGTCCCGACGGCACGATCCACGTGAAGGCGCGAAAGCGCGTCCGTGGCACCAGCGAGGAGCGGGCGAAGCGTCTGCTCGAGAACGTTGAAGTGCGGATGGAGCAGGACGGCAACGACGTCCTCCTCAAGCCGCACCTCTACGAACAGGACCGTGGCTGGGCCGATCTCTTCCGCGGCGGCAGGGTGGCCGTCGACTTCGAGATCACGGTGCCACGCGAAGTTCGCATCGAGGCCCACACCGTGAGCGGCGACATCACGCACGCCGGTACCCGCGGGCCGATGGACATCCAGAGCGTGTCCGGAGAGCTCGTCATCAGCGATGCGCAGGGGCCACTGCGGCTGAAGACGGTGAGCGGCGATGCCGATGTGAGCGCATTCGCGGGGCAGGTCGGCGCGAACACCGTGAGCGGCGATCTCACGTTCAACAGCGTCCGTCTTCATGGCTCGGATTTCGTGACGGTGAGCGGCGATGTCCGGATCGACGGGGATCTCGGCAAAGAGCGCGAGCACCGGATGAAGACCATCAGCGGCGATGTCGACCTTCACCTGACAGGCGGCTCGTACGACATCAGGTTGAGCACCATGAGCGGCGACCTCAACAGCGAGATCGCCGGGCAGGTCACCGGCGAGGGCCGGCGGGCCAAGCGGGTCATCGTCGGAACCGGCGAGGCGCAGGTCAGCGTGAAGACCATGAGCGGCGATCTCGAGATCCGCGCATCCGCTGGCACGGCTCCCGAGGCGTCCGCTGCCGGCATGGCGGACCGGCCCGTCGATGTCGAGCGCACCGAGCCGATGGAGCCCCCGACGCCGGCCGAGCCGCCAGTGGATGTCCGCGACCTCCTGCAGCGGGTCGCTCGCGGCGAAGTGGATGTCGATGCGGCCGCCGCGGCGCTCGATGCGCGTCGCGAACGCTGATGCCGTCAGAGGAGGGGAAGCAGGTCCTGCGGCTTCTCGCGGAGGGCAAGATCGACGCGGACCAGGCGTACCGGCTGTTGCGGGCCATCGGTGATGTCGAGGATCGTGATCGTCAGGTCCCACCTGGGGCCGAGCGGCCCACCGGGACGGACCGGCCGCTCTTCCCGCCTGATGCGCCGATCCCCCCGGGTCTCGGCCGGCGGACCCTGCGGATCACGGTCACCTCGGGGGGCAAGTCGAAGGTGAATATCGCGATCCCCCTCGGCATCGCCCGGATGGGGAAGACGAAGATCGCGGCGAGCGGGCTCGTCCGCGAGCAGCTGGCGAAATTCGGCATCGACCTGGACGACGTGCTCAAGCACATCAGCCATTCGGGCCCGATCGTCGATATCTCCGATGGCGACGATCGGGTCATGATCGTCGTCGAGTGACGGAGGCGCCCGCGGTCGAGGCCACCGGCCTCACCAAGGTCTTCGAGAAGGGCCGGCGCACCGTGTGGCAGCGGCTCACGCGCCAGCCCGACCGCCGCGAGCGATTCATCGCGGTCAACGGCATCGACCTCCGGGTCGAGCGAGGCGAGATCTTCGGCGTGCTCGGCCCGAACGGCGCCGGCAAGACGACGATCCTGCGCATGCTCGCCACGCTGCTCGAGCCGACCGGCGGCGAGGTGCGGGTCCTTGGGATCGACGTCAAGCGAGACCCCCGTGCCGTCCGGGCCAAGCTCGGCGCGATGCTCTCAGGCGAGCGCAGCCTCTACTGGAAGCTGACGGCCCGGGAGAATCTCGAGTATTTCGCGGCGCTCTATCACGTCCCACCGAAGGAGCAACGGGCCCGTATCGACGCGTCTCTGGCCGCGGTGAAGCTGATGGACCGGGCCGACGACTACGTCGAGCGCTTCTCGACCGGCATGCGGCAGCGGCTCGCGCTCGCGCGGGCCCTGCTGCCCGATCCGCCGCTCGTCATCCTGGACGAGCCGACCGTGGGTCTGGATCCGCAATCGGCACGCGACCTTCGCGACCGCGTCCGTGAGCTGAAGCGTCAGGGCCGGACCGTGCTGCTCACGACGCACTACATGGAAGAGGCGGACCAGCTGTGCGATCGCATCGCGATCATCGACCACGGGGAGATCGTGGCGCTCGACACACCGGCGGCGCTGAAGCGGCGCATCCGTGCCGAAGAAGTCGTGAGCCTCGAGATCGGCATGACCGGTCAGGACTCCACGATGCTCGCGCGGCTCGCGAACAGCGCTGTGATCGCCCGGAGCGAGCGACACAACGGGACGTTGACGGTGACGGCCCACTGCGCGTCCGCGCGCGACTTCGTGCCGGCCGCCTTCGATGCGGCGCGGAGCGAAGGGGCCACGATCCAGCACGTCGAGGTCGTGCCGGTGTCGCTCGAGGACGTCTTCATTTCGCTCACCGGCCGTGCGCTGCGCGAGTGAACCTCGCCCTTGTGCCCGCCGACCTGCGCGCGCTCGCCGCTGCCGGAAAGATGTCGCTGCGAACCATCCGCCGCTACCCCGCGAACATCATCGGCCAGATCTTCTGGCCCGTCCTGCTGCCCGCGGTGTGGGTGCTCATGGGACAGGCGTACTCAGGCGGCGGCGACGCACAGGCCCTCGACGCCTTTGCTGCACGCTCCGGCACGACCGGGGTGACGGTCTTCATCTTCGTCGGCTACGCGATGTACATGTGGCTGAGCTCCCTGCTGTGGGGCCCGGGCACGGCGCTGCGTCAGGAGCAGATCCGCGGGTCGCTGGAAGCCGTGTTCCTCACGCCGGTATCGCGCCTTGTCCCGCTGTTCGGGCCGACCCTGACCAACATAGTGTGGGTGCTGTTCCAGCTCGTCGTGATGGGCCTCGCGGTATGGCTGATGTTCGGTGTGGTGCTGCCACTCGGCGGCATCCTGCTCACGCTCCTCGTCACGGCCGCGGGAATGCCGGCGATGTACGCGATGGGCTCGCTCTTCGGGGCGGCGGTCCTGCGTTTCGGCGAGGTCGGTCCCGCGGTCCAGTTCGTCCGCGGTGCCCTGGCGCTGCTCTGCGGGATCACGTTCCCGATCGTGATGCTGCCGGCCTGGGCCCAAGCGATTTCCGGCGCGATGCCGCCGACGTACCTGGTCGCTGGAATCCGGGCCGCGCTGCTCCAGGGCGCCACGCCGCTGGATCTCGTCCCGACGGCGATCGCGCTGCTCGGCCTCGCGGTCGTGTTCGGTGTCTTCGCCGTCTTGCTCTTCCGCGCGCTTGAGGCGAGTGCGCGTCGCAGCGGGATGCTCGGACGCTACTGATGGACGAGCTGCGAGCTGCCCTCGCGGTCGCGCGCAAGGACATCCGCAACGTCTCGCGCTACCGGTTCTCGGTGGCGGCCTCGATCTTCACGCCGCTCTACCAGGGCATCCTCCCCGCGCTGCTCTTCGGCGCGTCGTTCGCCGTCGGCGGCCGGGTCATCGGTCTCGAGAAGACGATCGGCACGACCGATCTGGCCGGATTCATCTTCCTGGGGGGCGTCGTGAGCGGTCTCGTCGCCACCGCGTTCTGGGCGATGGCGATGAGCTTCCGGAACGAGATGGAGGCCGGGACCCTGGAGCCCACGTGGCTCACGCCGACCGCCCGGGAGACCCTCGTGCTCGGCCGGGCCCTCGGTGGGCTGTTCTGGTTCGTGCTTGGGCAGGCCGCGATCCTCGCGATCGGCATGCTGTTCTTCGGCCTGCGTTTCCGGCTGGAGATCCTCTACGCCCTGCCGGCCCTGGCCCTCGCCACGGTGGCGCTCGTCGGCGTCGCGTACCTGCTCGCGGGCATCGTCCTCTCGATCCGGGACGCGAACCTCTTCGTGGACTGCACGAATTTCCTGTTCGCGACCGCGTCGGGCGTGGCATTCCCGGTGATCCTCCTGCCCGGCGTGCTGCAGCCCATCGCGTTCGCGCTTCCGACGACCTACGCGATGGACATCCTGCGCCAGCACGCGCTCGGCACCCGGCCGCTCCTCGATCCCGCGATCGAGTACCTCGCGCTCGTCGCGACGACGCTCCTGGCGCTGCCGCTCGGCCTGTGGGCCTTTCGCGCCGCGGACCGCCGGATTCGCCGACTCGGCACCATCAACCAGTACTAGCCGCCGGCCGCCTAGTATCAGCGCATGGGACTGATCGGCCGAACGCTCATCAACGCGATCGCCATCGCGGTCACCGCCTACTTCCTGCCCGGCATCTCCTACGGCCATACCAGCTACGGGTTGGGAGGAGCGGACCCCTGGGTCTCGCTGCTGCTGACCGCCTTCGTGCTCGGCCTCGTGAACGCCTTCATCAAGCCGATCGTCAGCCTCATCTCGATGCCGATCTCGTGCCTCACGCTCGGGCTGTTCCACTTCGTCGTGAGCGGGCTGATGCTGCTGCTGGTCTCGGCGATCCCGTTCCTCGGCTTCACCGTCGACGGCATCATCACCGCGATCATCGGCGCCATCATCATCGGCATCGTGGGCTTCCTCGTCGCGCGGATCATCCCGCACTAGGCGGTGAGCTCGCGCCCCGACTTCATCGTCGTGACCGGGCTCTCCGGCGCCGGGAAGTCGCAGGCCGTGAAGGTCTTCGAGGACCTTGGCTACTACATCCTCGACAACCTTCCGCCCGCGATCATGGGGACGACGCTTGACGTAGCCCGGAAGGGCGGTCACGCGCGGGTCGCGATGGTCATCGATGCCCGGAGCGGCGCGCTGTTCGCTGATGCCGCGGCCGAGCTCGAGCTTCTCGAACGCGCCGGCACCCGTCCGCACCTCCTCTATTTCGACGCGTCGGACGACGTGCTGCTGCGCCGCTACAGCGAGACCCGACACCGCCATCCTCTGGAGACGACCGGTGGCGTCCAGCCGTCGATCGAGGGCGAGCGGCGCCTGCTCGTCGATCTTCGGGCGCGCGCCGACAAGGTCATCGATACGACCCACCTCTCGGTGAAGGACCTCCGCGACACGCTTCACTCGCTCTACGGAGAAGGCAGCTCGGGCATGCTCGTGCAGCTCGTGAGCTTCGGCTACAAGTTCGGTCTGCCGCAGAGCGCGGATCTCGTCCTCGACGTGCGATTCATGGAGAACCCGTTCTACATCGAGGCGCTGCGCCCGCTGTCCGGGAGCGACGCGCCGGTCCGAGATTTCGTGCTCGGGCATCCGGCGACCGCGGCCTTCCTTGATCGTCTCATGGCGCTCCTCGAGTTCGCGCTCCCGCGCTACGCGGACGAGAAGAAGGCGCGTCTCGGCATCGCGTTCGGGTGCACCGGTGGCCGCCATCGGTCGGTGGCGATCGCCGACGAGGTGGCGCGCCGGTTGCGTTCATCGTGGACCGGCGAGGTCGTTGTCGAACACCGGGACCGCGACAAGCCGGACGTGCGCACGTGACCCGGGGCACCACCGCGCAGGCCCGTTCTCCGTTGTCGGACGAGGTGAAGGCCGAGCTCTCACGGTTGCCGCTGAAGGCGTGCGATGCCCGTGTTCTCGCAGCGCTCCTGCCGCGGGCCGCGCACCTCGGTGCTCCCGCGCGGCGCCTGGCGCGGCGGACGGCGACCGATGCCACGACCGGGTCCGCGTTCCGGACCGCCTGTTGCCGCAGGACGTATCTGCGTGGCCTCATCCTCGCTGGCGGCTCGCTCTCGGCGGGGGCATCGGGATACCTGCTGGAGCTGCGGCCGCCCCGCGGCGAGATCAGGCGCGCCGCATCGGTTCTGGGTCGCGAAGGGTTCGCCCCCTCGATCCGCTCGCGGCGCGGCCAGCTGGTCTTCACGTTCCGTGACGCGGAGATCATCGCCGCGTATCTGCGTGCCGCAGGCGCGACCGAGACGCTCTTGCGCTTCGAGGCCAAGCGCGTGTCTCGTGAGGTGCGGGGACGCACGAACGCGCTCGTCAACGCCGAGGCGGCCAATCTCGGTCGCGCCGTGGTCTCCGGGCGGTCCCAGACGCAGGCCATCCGCGCGCTCGTTCGCGCGGGACGCCTTGCACGTCTTTCGGCACCGCTTCGCGAGACAGCGCGGGCGCGCCTCCGCGCGCCGACGGCGACCCTCAGCGACCTGGCCGACCGGCTCGACACCACCAAGTGGATCGTCCGCTCGCGGCTGCGGCGATTGGTCGAGGAAGCGGCCGAATGACGCGCGGACGGCTGGTCGTCGGCAACTGGAAGATGAATCCCGCGACGATCCAGGATGCCGTGGCCCTCGCCCGCACCGTCGGCGCCACGCCGCATGCGGCGGTCGACATCGGTGTCGCTCCGCCGGCCATCGCGCTTGCGGCGGTCACGGATGCGCTCCGGTCAACGGGCGTCGCCGTGTTCGCGCAGGACGTCCATTGGGAGGCGAGCGGCGCCTACACCGGTCAGCTTTCCGTCTCGATGCTGCGCGGGCTCGCCGCCGGCGCGATCGTCGGCCACTCGGAAGTGCGCCGTGACCAGGGCGACGACGACGCGCGTATCGCGCGGAAGCTCGCGCGAGTTCTCGGCGCCGGTCTGCACGCCATCCTGTGCGTGGGCGAGACCGAAGCCGAATTCGCGCAGGGCCGGACCGCAGCGGTCCTCAAGATGCAGATCACACAGGACATCTCCGAGGTGTCGGACCTCACCCCCGAGCGGTTCATCGTGGCCTACGAGCCGATCTGGGCCATCGGGACCGGGCGCCCGGCGTCGGGCGCGCACGCCAGCGGGGCCGCGCAGACCATCCGGGCCGCTCTGGACGCGAACGGTGCGTCCGCGGACCGGATCCGCGTTCTCTACGGCGGCAGCGTCTCGGCCGCGAGCGTCGCCGAGTTCGCCGCGGCCGACGGCATCGACGGCGCCCTGGTCGGAGGCGCTTCGCTGAAGGCCGATGAGTTCGCCGCGATCATCCGGGCCTTCGCGCCATGACCGCGGGGTATCGCCCCGTCGTCCTCTGCGTGCTCGACGGATGGGGGATCGCGCCCGACTCGCCGGCGAACGCCGCCACGCGCGCGGACACGCCGCGGCTCGATGCGATCTTTCGCGAGCAGCCGCATGCGACGCTCGAGGCGAGCGGTCTGGCGGTCGGTCTGCCGGCCGGGGTAATGGGGAACAGCGAGGTCGGCCATCTGACGATGGGCGCCGGGTACGCGGATCCGCAGGCGCTCGAGGTCATCGACCGGGCCATCACCGACGGGAGCTTCTTCGCGAACGCGGCGCTTCGGAGCGCGTGCGCGACGGCTCGTGCCGGCGGCACCCTCCATCTCATGGGCCTGCTGTCCACCGGCGGCGTGCACGCTGACATGAAGCACCTGGCGGCGCTGGTCGAGCTCGCGAAGCGCGAGGATGTCCGGACGGTGGTGCTCCATGCGGTCCTCGACGGACGGGACATGCCACCGCGCAGCGCGCTCCCGCTGCTCGATGCGGTAGCGGTGCCGATCGCGAGCGTGCACGGCCGCTTCTACGCGATGGACCGGGACAAGCGGTGGGATCGGACGGAGCGCTCGTTCAACGCGATCGTCGAGGCGACCGGTCCGCGCATCGGGACCGCCCGCGATGCGGTGCGGGCCTGCTACGCCCGTGCGGACTGCCGCGACGAGCTCCTCGAGCCGGCAGTGGTCGGTGACGGCCGGCCCGTGGCCGACGGCGACGCCGTCATCTTCTTCAACTTCCGCCCGGACCGCGCAAGACAGCTGACGTGGGCGTTCATGCAGGATGGATTCAGCGGCTTCCCGCGTCCGCGCGTGCCGCAGCGGCTGACATTCGTCACGATGACGGACTACAACGTCGATCTCCCCGCGGTCCGCGTCGCGTTCGCGTCGCAGCCGGTGACCTCGCTCGCCGAGCTTGTGGCCGAGCGTGGCCTGCGGCAGCTCCACGTCGCTGAGACCGAGAAGTACGCCCACGTCACGTACTTCTTCAATGGCGGCCGGGAGGCGCCGTTCCCCGGCGAGGATCGCGAGCTCGTGTCGTCGCCGAAGGTGGCCACCTATGACAAAGCTCCGGACATGAGCGCCCGGCCGGTCGCGGAGCGTCTCGCGGCGGCGATCCGCACCGGCACCTATGACTTCGCGATCGTGAACTTCGCGAATCCCGATATGGTCGGTCACACCGGCGTCTTCGATGCGGCGCTCACGGCGATGCGGGCGACCGACGAAGCCGTCGGCACCGTGGTGGACGCCGCCCTCGCCACAGGCGGTTGCGTGCTGCTCACCGCTGACCACGGGAACGTCGAGGAGATGACCTTCCCCGACGGAAGCCTGAACACCCAGCACAGCACGAACCCGGTGCCGGTGGCGTTCATCTCCGCGGATCCCGGCGCGTGGACCGTGCGGGACGGTGTGCTGTCCGATGTGGCACCGACACTGCTCGAGCTGCTCGGGGTGCCGGCGCCCAGCCGGATGACCGGCCGCTCGCTGCTCGCCCGGCGTTGAATCGGGGCCGCGGCGCCCAGCTGGGACGGATCGCGTGGGCCGCCTATGGCGCCGTGGCCCTTCTGCTGACCGCGGCGGCGCTGCTCGCGTGGGGGCGGGCCTTGCTTCTGCGCGGCCCGGTCCTGTATGGCGAGGGTGCCGTCGCGCACGCCGCAATCCTCACCCGGTCTCTCGAGGCGTACGCGAGCACAGCAGGAGCCAACTTCACCGCGGCGAACTATCCGCCGTTGTTCTATGTCGGTGCGGCGATCGGCGATCCGTTCCTTACCGGGCGCGGGCTGAGCATCGCGGCCACGCTGCTCGTCGCGGCGATCATCGCTGGGCGCGCGCGCCCTGCGGGTCGGGGGATCAGCGTCGTGCTCGCCGCAGGGTGGCTCGCGCTCGTGCCCGTCGCCATCTGGGGCCCCGCACTGAAACCGGACCTCGTCGCCCTCGCGTTGACCGTCGGCGCCGTGCTGTCCATCGAGCGCCGCCGCGTCGCGCTCGCCGCCGTACTGCTCGTGCTCGCGATCCTCGCGAAGCCCACCGCGATCATCGTCGCCATCGCCCTCCTGTTGTGGATCGGGCGCTACGACCGTCCGCGCCTCGGCCGATCGCTCGTCGCGACCGGCGTTGCGCTGGCCGCCGCGGCCGTTGCGCTCCTTCCATTCGGATACGCGGACCTGTGGCGGCACGTGGTGACCTGGAACGCGCTTTCGTGGACGGCCGAGCAGGCCGCCCTCGTGCTGTTCCTTGCCGTCCTCATCCTGGCCGCGCCCGTCGGCGGCGCGCTCGCGGCACGCGGCTTCCACGGACCGGTCGCCGCCTACGGGTGCGCGGCCTTCGCCGTGGCTCTCCTCGGCGGGCGGGAGGGCGCGACGATCAACTACCTGCTCGATCTCGCCGCCGCCGCATCGTTGGCGCTCGCCTCCGTCGCGCCGACCGTCGCGCGGACGCCCTTTTACCCGGCTGCGGCGCTGGTCAATCTGCTCGTCGCCGTCGCACTGCTCGATCCCCTGGGCATCGTGCCCGGGCGGACCGCGACGACCGGTGCCTGGGGTGATCCCGCGCGTGTCGCCGCGGCCGCTGCCACGCTCGCGGGCGATGAGGTGGTGCTCGCGGAGGACAGCGGACTGCTCGTGGCCACCGGACATCAGGTGACGATCGATGACCTCTTCCTCTGGAGCCGGCTGGTGGCGCGTGGCGCGATCGATCCGCAGCCGCTCCTCGACCAGGTCCGCTCCGCGCGGTTCACGGCGGTCGTCAGCGAGATCGAGCTTGCCCGGCTCGCGGAGGCGCCAGGCTACGAGCGCGCGCGCTGGGACCCGGCGCTGGTCCAGGCCGTCGAGGTGCGGTACCGCCTCGTGGCACGCGCTGCCGGCGGTCTGTTCATCTACCGGCCGCGCTGAACGGGTACACTGCGGTCTCCGATGGATCTCCTCCAGGTATCCCAATTCGTGATCGCGGCCGCGGTCGCCACGTCGATCCTCCTGCAGGCGCGGGGGACCGGTCTGTCGTCGACGTTCGGTGGCGAGTCCACCGCCTACCGCAGCCGGCGAGGCGTCGAGCGCACCCTCTTCCGCCTCACCGTGATCCTCGTCGTGGTCTTCGTCGTCATCTCGCTCGTGGGCGCACGCGCGTCGTCGCCGACCGCCTAGAAGGTCCCGCCCCGGGCGGGTCTCAACGTTGACCACGCGCGACAAGCTCATCGTCCTCGCGCTCGTGGGTCTCCTCGTCGTCACGAGCGCCGTCGCTGCGGTCACCGACCGGACGGACCTCCCGACCGAGCCGGCATTCGGCGGCACGTACGTCGAGGGCGTCGCCGGCGTCGTGCAGTACCTCACTCCGATCATCGCGGCGACGAATGTGGACCAGGACGTCGCTCGTCTGGTCTTCACCGGGCTGACGCGCTTCGATCGCGCCGGGACGATCGTTCCGGACCTCGCCACTTTCCAGGTAGATCCCACCGGCAAGATCTGGACGTTCTCCATCCGGAACGACGCGACCTGGCACGATGGCGCCCCGGTCACGGCCGACGATGTCCTCTATACGGTCGGACTGCTGCAGGATCGGGCGTATGGCGGGCCGTTCGCCGACGCCTTTCGCGGCGTCCTCGTCTCATTCCTTGGACCGAAGACGGTCCGGTTCACGTTGCCCGACGTGTACGCGCCGTTCGCAGGCAGCACGACCGTGCCGCTGTTGCCGGTCCACATCCTCTCGGGCGTTCCCTTCAGTGAGCTCAGTCGCCACCCGTTCAACCGTCAGCCGATCGGCACGGGACCGTTCCGGGTCACAGAGGTCGACGGGCGCCAGGTGACCCTCCTGCGTAACGACGACTTCTACCGTACGAAGCCCACGCGCCCCCGGGCGTACCTCGATCGATTCGTCTTGCGTTTCTATCGCGACGGCGGCGAGGCTCTTGCGGCCCTCGCGCGCGGCGAGATCGACGGGACCGGCGGCCTCTCGCCGCAGGACGCCGGGCGCGCGCGGACGTTGAAGGCCGTCGATCTGCTGAGCCTGCCGACCAATGACTTCACCGCTTTGTTCCTGAACGTTCGGCCGACCCGGGCCATGTTCCGCGAGCGGGCCGTCCGCGTCGCGATCGCCACGGCGGTCGATCGCGGCCGCGTCCTTCAAGTAGCGGCGGACGGCCGGGGGAGCGTGGCCGAAGAGTTCGTCCCGTCGACCTCGTGGGCCTTCGCCCGTGACATCCCGCGGATCGGTCCGTCGGCCGTCGAGGCCAAGGCACTGCTCGACGGCGCGGACTGGAAGGATCACGACGGCGACGGGATCCGCGACAAGGGCGGGGTGCCGCTCAGGTTCGCGATCTCCACATCCGACGAGCCGGCTCGTCTTGCCGCCGCGCGGCAGATCGCGGACGATCTCACGAACATCGGCATCGCCGTCGAGGTGCGGGCCGTCACGTTCGCGGACCTCGTTGATCGCGTCGCGCGGCAGCGGGACTTCGACGCGCTGCTCGTGGGGATCACTGTGGGCCCCGACCCGGACCCGTATCCCTTCTTCCATTCGAGCCAGGTCAGCGATCCGGGCGACAACTTCTCCGGCTACTCGACGCTCGCCATGGACCGGTTGTTGGAGCAGGCCCGCCGGACGGTGGATCAGTCCAAGCGGCGTGAGCTGCTCGGCCAGGCGTTCACCGCGATCGCCGCCGATCTACCGGTGCTGTTCCTCTACTACTCCGATTATCTCTACGCGCAGTCGCGCACCCTGAAGGGCTTCAAGGTCGCGCCGGTCAACGATCCGACGCAGCGGTTCTGGAATGTCGAGGAGTGGTACGTGAAGACGGCGGTGAAGCAGTAGTCAGAGCCTGTGCCGACGGC
>JANLWM010000188.1:0-2022 GCA_031364525.1 Chloroflexota bacterium
GAGCCGGGCGACCACTTGCTCTACCTGCAGCATCAGGGACGCGAGTACACGACCAACGACTGCAGCGGCAGCCACGCGGGTCCGGCGACGGCGGATGAGCTGCGCCTCCTTGTGGCCGGCAAGGTGATCACGTACGCCGACCCCGGCCCGGATCCGTTCGCCGGCCGCGTCGGACCGGTGCTCGCCGCAATTGCAGCCGCCGCCGTCGCCGGTGCCATCGTCATCGCCAGGCGCTCGAAAGCGGCCTAGCGCTTCGTCGGCGCTTCCACGTTCACCGTGACCGCGCCGCTCCCGGCACGGGAGAACACCGCGAGATTGGGCTCGCTCCCTGGATTCGACTCGCGGTGCACCATGCCGGCGGGCACGTGGATGAAGTCGCCTTCCTTCGCCTCGATCGCACCGTCGGGGAACTCCATCTTCAGCGAACCCTTCAGCACATGGATCGAGGTCTCATGCGTGCCGTGGTGGTGCCAGCCGCTCATGACGCCAGGCCCGACGCTCACGGTGCCCGAGGTGAGGCCGGGAGCTTCGATCGCGTGCGCACGGGTCATGCCGGGCGTCGGGCTCGGATCTTTGCCCAGTGCATCCTTCTTGATGAGGCGTCGATCAGATGTCACGTTCGTCCCTGCCCTTCTCTTCGTCGGTGCCCCAGCGCTCATGCTGCACATGGAGCTGCGCGCCGCGCTTAGCGATCCAGTTGTCCACGAGGCGGGCGACGGCGGCCTGCTCCGGCAGGCGTGCGACGCCGCGGTGATGGTTCGCGCACTCGAGGCGGATCTCCTCGCGCGCGCGCTCGTACGCGAACATCGGCATGCCGCAGTCACCGCATTCGAGTGTCCCGTCGGCCTTCAGGTCGCGCAATGCGTGTCCGATCTCCATCGTTGTGGTCTCTCTTCGCTCCGGGCTACACTATCCAGGACCGCCCTGGCCTACGGCCGGGGCGCCTTTTCGCACCGGATCAGGGCAGCCCGCCCCCACTGGCGGGACCCGTGGACATCCGCTGCAGACCCAGGAAAGGTAGGTGGGATCACCACATGCGCCCATACGAGCTCATGTACCTCGTCCAGCCGACCGCAGACGAAGAGCGCCTGACCTCCGTGAGCGACCGGCTCCAGCAGTCCATCGGCTCGCTCGGTGGCAAGGTCGACAAGGTGACGCCGCCGATCCGCCGCCGCCTCGCCTACGAGATCGGCAAGTACCGTGACGGCCAATACGCCGTGCTCGAGTACTCGCTTCCGCCCGAGCAGTCACGAGAGTTCGAGCGGACGATCAAGCTGACCGAAGACATCCTGCGGCACATCGTCCTGCGTCGCGACGAATGATGTTGAGGAAGAAATAACGATGGCATCGATGGCCAAGATCCAGATCATCGGCAACGTCGGCCGCGAACCGGAAATGAAGATGACCCCGACCGGCAAAGCGGTCTGCGAGTTCTCCGTGGCCGTGAACCGTGTCTCCAACTCGGGCGGCGAGCGCACCGAGCAGGCCGATTGGTACCGCGTCAGCTGCTGGGGCCGCCAGGCCGAGATCGCGCAGCAGTACGTCCAGAAGGGCATGCAGATCTTCGTCGACGGCAGGTTCTCCGCGCGTACGTGGACGAACAAGGAGAACGTCGAGAAGACCAGCCTCGAGATCAGCTGCAACGACTTCCAGATGCTCGGCGGCCGTCGCGACCGCGAAGGCGGGATGGGTGGCGGCGCGATGCCGGGCGCGAACCAGGGCGATACGCCCGCCGGTCCGTCGGGAACGTTCGACCCCGACGAGATCCCGTTCTAAGGAGCTGAGATGAGTCAGGATCGTTCAGGCGGTGCTCGCGGCGGTTCCCGTAGTGGCGGCGGCAGCCGCGACCGCGATGACCGCGGCGGTGACCGGGGCGGAGATCGCGGCGGTGACCGTCCCCGCTACGGCGGAGCGCGCCGTCCGCGCCGCAAGGTCTGCGCCTTCTGCGTCGACAAGGTCCAGAAGATCGACTTCAAAGAGGTCGGCCGCATCCGTCGCTACATCAGCGAACGCGGCAAGATC
>JANLWM010000252.1:0-2211 GCA_031364525.1 Chloroflexota bacterium
CGATCCGTCCCCTGGTCGAGGGCACCACGTGGATGGAGGACTACGGCGTCTTCTGGTACGTCACCGTGCTGAACCCGGATGGAACGGCCCCACCAAAAACGCTGCCCGCTCCCGTGCCGCCGCCGATCCCGGATGGGTACCGCGTGCAGATCCCGAGGCTGGCGATCGACCTGCCGATCACCGAGGGGAACATCATCCGGGACACCATCGATCAGAAGACACCGGAGAATTTCGCGTTCCACCTGCCGACGACGTCGATCCCCGGCCTCGGCAGCAACACCTACATCTATTCGCACGCGCGTGTCGGCATGTTCCTCAATCTCTGGAACGCGGAACTGGGCGACGAGGTCTATATCTCGACACCGGATCTGAAGGCGCTGAAGTACATCGTGACTGAGGTGCACCGGAGTGTTGCGGCGAGCGACGCGTCCTGGGTGAAGGCCACGCCGGAAGAGCGGCTGACCATCCAAACGTCCACCGGACCGAACCCCGCCGATCCCCGGTTCGTCGTGGTCGCTGTACCGGCGCGCTGACCGGCGGTCCCGACCGGATTCGAACCGGCGATCTCGTCCTTGACAGGGACGTATGCTAGGCCGCTGCACCACGGGACCGTGCTGGAAATACGCGGTTTTCTCGTCCCGCGCTCCCCTTGTGCTGGTCCATTCTGCCACCTCTCGGCTCCGGGCAAATAAAGAGGCGGCGAGTGCGCTTCCTTTCACTCGCCGCCCCTGCCGGTGTGGCCAACGTGATCGCTAGCTCGCCAGCGCCGCCTCGCGACGCATGCTCCGCGTCACCTCGCTCGTGACCCGGCTCGTCCGGGCCAGCCCCGAGAGCGTGAAGTCCAGGCCCGCCTCGCGAAGCTCGTCGTAGCCGAGCCCCTTATAGAGACGATTCCCCGCGACGTAGCACATCTCGTCATAGATCTGGGGCCAACCGACCGAACGGCGCCGAAAGCAGAACGCGATGAACTCGACTGCGAGTGCCGCGATCCGCTCCTCCGCCACTGGCAATGCCCCTTCCCCTTGACGCGACCTGCGCATCATCGGGATACGTGCGGATGCCAACAAGGACCTTTGTCCACGAACGCGTCCACACCCTCGTCCACAACGTCCCGCGCTCACCGTCCACAGTCTGTCCACAGATTTTCCGCCGCATCACCGAGGGCGACGGTCGGAAAGTCTGCGCCGGGAGGTGGCCTCTCGCGCGCTCGCACGATCGAGCGCGTCGTCGCCGAATCGCTCGCGTACCGCGTCCATCGCGGCGTTCAGCCGCGAGACCCTCGCTCCGGTGAAGAGATCGAGCTGCTCGCCACCGACCAGGCCGCTCGCCGTCACCCCGACGAGCCGCACCGGGCTGACCCGGCCGGCGTCCCGGTCGGCGGCCAGCGCTTCCCGGAGCAACGATCGCGCCGTCTCGTAGATGCGGAGGTCACCGTCCGTCGGTTCCGTGAGCGTCCGTTGGCGCGTTCGCGTTTCGAATGGCGCGACCCGCAGCTGGAGGGTGATGGTCCGCCCGCGGAGCGTGTGCTTCCGCAGCCGTCGCCCGACACCTTCGGACAGTCGGAGCAGCGTGTTCTCGAGCTGCTCGCGGTCCAGCGTGTCTCGATCGAAGGTGTGGGCGTGACCGATCGACTTCGGGACGGCGGATTCGCCCTGCACCTCGCGGTCTGCATCGATGCCGCGAGCGCGCTCCTGGATGGTCGACCCGTGTTCGCCGAGACGCGCCTCGAGGAGCGCCCGATCGGCCCGCGCGAGGTCACCGATGCTCCGCATGCCGAGGTCCTCAAGCACTCGCTGGGTCTTTGGCCCGACGCCCCAAAGCCGCTTCAAAGGCAGCGGCGCGAGGAAGGCCTCCTCTTGACCGGGCGTTACGACGACGAAGCCGTCGGGCTTCCGAAGATCGGACGCCACCTTCGCACACAGCTTGTTCGCCGCGAGCCCGACCGATAGCACCAGGCCGACCTTGTCGCGGACATCACGCTTGAGGCCGCGCCCGCATTCCTCGGGGCCGCCGAACAAATGGGCTGTGCCGGTCACGTCGAGGAATGCCTCATCGAGCGAGATCGGCTCGACGAGGGGTGTGCGTTCGGCGAAGAGGGCCATCACCTCGTCCGAGGCTTGTTCGTACGCGGCCGCATCACCCGGTACGAAGATCCCCTGCGGGCAGAGCCTCCCCGCCTGGACGAGCGGCATCGCGGAGTGGACCCCGAAG
>JANLWM010000251.1:0-3479 GCA_031364525.1 Chloroflexota bacterium
TACAACTGCGGTCCGACCCCCTACGACTACCAGCACATCGGCAACCTGTACGGCTACATCGCCGCGGATGTCGTGCGACGGACGTTCGAGTACTTCGGGTACACGGTGCAACAGGTGATGAACATCACCGACGTGGGCCACCTCGTGGGCGACGCCGACACCTCCGGCGTCGACAAGATGGCCATCGGTGCCGAGCGTGAGCATCTTGATCCGCTTGCGATGGCCGAGAAGTACACCGAGCAGTTCATGATTGACCGCCGCACGCTCAACATCCTGGACCCGCACGTCGTGGCGAAGGCGACGGACAACGTGCCCGAGATGATCGCCCTCATCGAACGGCTCATCGCGAAGGGCAACGCGTACCCGGCGGCTGACGGCGTGTACTTCGACACGACGACATTCCCGGGCTACGGCACCCGGCTCAACCCCGAGCCTCCGGACAGTCGCGAGGCGGGCGCGCGGGTCGAGGTCAACCCGAATAAGCGGGGCCCATTCGACTTCGCGCTGTGGCGCGGGGCGAAGCCCGGGGACTTGCAGCAATGGGACTCGCCGTGGGGCCGTGGCAACCCGGGATGGCACATCGAGTGCTCGGCGATAGCAATGAAGTACCTCGGCGAGACATTCGACCTGCACTCGGGGGGCGAGGACCACCTCTTCCCGCACCACGAGTGCGAGATCGCGCAGTCCGAAACAGCCACGGGAAAGCGTTTCGTCAATTACTGGCTGCATCATCACTTTCTCAAGCTCGACAGCGCGAAGATGGCGAAGTCCGCTGGCGGCTTCTTCCGCCTCGATGACCTCGTCGGCCGCGGTCACGATCCGCTCGCGTTCCGGATGCTCGCTCTCGGGGTGAGCTACCGGAAGGGCCTCGACTTCGCCTGGGATGCCCTCGCGGAGGCCGAGCGGCGCCTGCACAGCTGGCGGTCGCAGATCCGCGAGTCGGTCCAGCGGGCGGCGCCCGTGACCCCGCCAGCGGACGACCCTATCCGCATCGCGTTCGCGGCCGCGATCGCCGACGACTTCAACACGCCGCGCGCGCTCGCGCAGGCCGAAGCCGCAATGAAGCTCGTGAATTCGACCGATGAGCCGAGCCGGCGTCGCGGTCTGGGACTGCTTTTCGACATGGACCGGGTGCTCGGCCTTGGGCTCGAGGCGAGTGCGACGGCGACCGACGACCTGGCCGGTGATGACCGGCGGCTCTTCGACGAGCGCGTCGCGGCCCGTGCGGCCGGCGACTTCAAGCGATCGGACGAGCTGCGGGTCGTGCTCGAAGGGCGCGGCATCAAAGTGAAGGACACCAAAGACGGAGCGCGCTGGGAGCGCATCGCGAAAGGAAGTGCGTCATGAGCGAGGAATTCGAAGGTGCGGGAACCGGCCAGAGCGCTCCGCGCGAGGAGCCGGTGAGCAACGGCGGTCCGGCCGGTGCGCCGCAGACGGGTGGGCCGACCGGTCCGACCGGCGGTCCGCCGCTCGGTGAGGATCCCAATAACCGGCGGCCGCGGCGCCGCGGCCGTCGTGGCCGTGGCACCGGCGCTGGTCCCGCTCCGGCGTTCCGCGGCCCGATGCCGCAGGTCGCGCCTCGGCCGGCTCAGCCATTCCGCGGTCCGGCGCGAGCCCCCGGCTTCGTGCCGCGCCCCGCAGCTCGCCCCATGGATGAGGAGAGCTCGCTTCAGGCCCGTGAGCTCGCCGCATACGAGCGGCGTCAACAGCAGCAACAGCGGCGGACGACCGGCGGCTGGCGACCAGGCGCGCCGTTCCGCGCTGCGCCGTCGTTCGGCGGGGGCGGGCCGCGGCCCTTCCGCGGCACCGGACCGCAGTACACCGAGCAGATCCGTCGTGCGACGAGCGGTCCGGCGCGCGGAGCGGCTCCATCGCACGAAGCGGGCGAGCCGATCGCCGGACCGCACGCGGTCCTCGAGGCGATGCGGGCGGGTCGCGCGATCCGGAAGCTCTACATCTCCCAGGACCGCAGCCTGCGCACCGGGCCGGTGAACGATCTCATCGCCGAAGCGCAGGAGCGCCGCATCTTCGTCAACTTCCTGGATAAGCTCGACCTCTCGCGGCTCTCGCCCGTCGAGAACCACCAGGGCGTCGTCGCGATCTTCGAAGGCCGCGCCGGCGTCGACCTGGACGAGCTGATCCTGCACCTGGACGCGACCAACGAGCCGCCGCTCGTGCTGCTCGTGGACTCGCTCCAGGATCCCCAGAACTTCGGCGTGCTCCTCCGCTCCGCGGAGGGCGCAGGCGTCGAGGGCGTGGTCATCCCGCGGCATCGCTCGGTGGGCCTCACGCCTGCCGTCGCGAAGACGAGCGCGGGCGCGAGCGAGCACCTTCTGGTCGCGGAGGTCGCGAATCTCCGGCAAGCGATCGACACGCTGAAGGAAAAGGGACTCTGGGTCGTCGGCACCGATGAGACCGGCGACCTCCTCTACGACGAGGTGGACTACCGCGGGCCGACTGCGATCGTCATCGGCGGAGAGGGCGAGGGCATCCGGCGGCTCGTTCTCGAGGGGTGCGACCAGGTCGTCCGCATCCCAATGGAAGGTCGTATCGCGTCGCTCAACGCGGCGGCCGCAGGCACGGTCGTTCTCTACGAAGTTCTTCGGCAGCGACGGCGCGACGTTGCGCCACCCGGCACCCAGACCCCGCGCCCGGTGACCGCCCTGTCGACCGAGACCGAGCAGCTCGCCCGGACGCCCGACCTGGAAGAGGACCTCGTGCTCGAGCAGGACCGGCAGGACGAGCAGGATGAGCATGACGAGACGGTCGATGATCTGATCGCTGAAGACGGCGACCTGGAGTCCCCGATCGAGGTCGCTCCCGTTGCAAAGGTCCCGCGCAAGACCGCCGCGAAGTCCACTGCGGCCAAGCGCGCAGCGCCGCGCAAGTCCACGAAGAAGACCGCGGAGGAATAACGATGTCGACCAAAGAGCCCACCGAGGTCGAGGGCGTCTGGATCCTCAAGAACGGGATGGCCAAGAAGGCATCTCCCCGACCCAAACAGATGAAGCATCGCGAGCAGGTCGACTACAACAATCCGTATCGCTACAAGATCGAGCGGATCTGGTGGGACGGGAAGATCGTGTACGCGAGCGAGCAGGGGGAGCTCGAGGTCGATCCGAAGAAGGTCAAGGTCGCCCAGGAGTACCAGCTCGTCTACGCCGTCGAGCTCGACGCCGACGGCCACCTCGTGGGTGAGCCGCTCGTTGGCCTCCACCAGCCGGTAGTGCTCGAAGGCCTGGCGCACGCTGCTGGTGAGGTCCGCCAGCGACCAGGGCTTGCCCATCAGCCGGAACACCTCGCCTCGGTTCACCGCCTCCGAGGCGGTGCGAAAGTCCGCCGCCGCCGTCAGCATCAGCCGCACCGCGAGCGGGTTCTTCTCGCGCAGCGCCGACAGCAGCTCGATGCCGTTGAGGTACGGCATCATGAAGTCGGTGAGCACCACCTGGAAGCCCTCCTCGCGCGCGGCCTGGATGGGA
>JANLWM010000260.1:0-5619 GCA_031364525.1 Chloroflexota bacterium
CCGGCCTGCTCGACCTTCCCGGCGTTCATCACGGCGACCCAATCCGACAGCGACAGGGCCTCGTCCTGATCGTGCGTGACGTACACGAACGTCATCCCCAGGCGCTGCTGGAACGAACGCAGCTCCCAGCGCAACGACTCGCGGAGCTTCGCGTCGAGATTCGAGAGCGGCTCATCCAACAACAGGATCTCGGGCTCAACGACGAGGGCCCGGGCGACGGCGACCCGCTGTTGCTGACCACCGGACAGCTGGTTCGGCTGGCGATCGCCCAGGCCGGCGAGCCCTACGAACTTCAGCGTGTCGTTCGTCTTGCGCTCGATCTCCGACTTGCTCTTCTTCGCGAGCTTGAGACCGTACGCGACGTTGTTGAAAACGCTCATGTGCGGGAATAGCGCGTAGTCCTGGAACACCATCGCCGCGCCGCGCTTGTGCGCCGGCAGGTTGTTGATCCGGCGTCCACCGAGCTCGATATCGCCGGCGTCGGGGTCGTAGAAGCCGGCGATCATCCGCAGGGTCGTCGTCTTGCCGCAGCCCGACGGGCCGAGCAGCGTCGCGAAGGAGCCGCGCGGCACCTCGAACGAGACGTCGTCCACCGCGGCGGCGTCGCCGAAGCGCTTCGTGACGTGGGTCAGCCGGAGGTGGGCGGTGTCAGCCACCCCGGAATCCTGTCACAGCCAGACGTCCGCCGAGACGGCCGATGACGATGAGCACGATGACCGCCATTCCGACGTCGCCCACGGTGAACGCGGCTGCCCCGCCCCAGTTGAAGTCGTTCACCAGCTGGAAGATGGTGATCGTGGCCGTGGTCGAGCGCGGCGTGAACAGGAAGATGACCACCGACAGGGTCGTGACCGCGCGCACGAACGTCGTGACGAAGCCCACCTGGACCGAGCCGCCCAGCATCGGCACGAGCACGTCGCGGAAGCCGCGCAGGCTGGACGCGCCAAGGCTCGTGGCGGCTTCGTCGATGGACTTGTCGATCTGGCGCAGCCCCACGACGACCGCCTGGTACGCCACCGGGATATTCCAGAACAGCAGCGCGATGACGATGAGCTGCGCGCGCAGGTCGGGCTGGCCGAAGAACCCCGCGAGCTCATCGGACCACGGCTGGTTGAACGCCGTGAGGTAGCCGATGCCGAAGAAGATGCCGGGGATCGCCGCCGGCATGATGAGCAGGAAGTCGAAGATCTTGCGCCCGGGCCAGGTGCCGCGCTGCACGACGAAACCGGTGAACAGCGCGAAGATCGAGCACCCGATCGCGGCGATCATGCTGTAGACGAACGAGTTCTGCAGGGACGTGGCGTGCTCGCCGAGGTACTCGAAGTGCTCAAGGGTGAACTTGAGGTTCGTCGGGAAATACAGCGTCAGCGCGCTCACGATGAGCGTCCCGTAGACCAGGAGGATGACCCCGGCGAGCGCGAGGCACGCGGCGAAGCACGCGCGGGTGAGCCCGACCGGCACGGGTGGCCGCGGCATCGACGAGGCTTTGCCGCCGACGGTCACGAATGAACGGCCGCGATCCAAGCTCGTCTTCGCGAAGTAGAGCGAGAGCGCCAGCAGCAGCAGGATCGTGCTCACCGCGGCGGCGCCGGTGAAGTCGCCGAAGCCCTCGATGAGCGAGTACGCCTGGGTCGGCAGGACGTTGAAGCCGCCGCCGATGAGCTGCGGGTTGCCGAAGTCCTCGAGGATGTAGATGGCGCAGGTGAGGATCGCGGCCCCAAGACCGGGACCGGAGAGCGGCAGGGTGATCGACCGGAAGACGCTCCACGGCCCCGCGCCGAGATTCCGGGCGGCCTGCTCGAGCCGGGCGTCGCTGCGTGACAGCACGTCGGCGATGAGCTGATACGCGAACGGGAAGAACGCGATCGTCTGCACGCCCCAGATGCCCAGCAGGCCGAACACGCTTGGTGACTGGCCGAAGACGCCGTACGAGACGATGCCCCGCGGCCCGAACAGCAGGATGTACACCGCGGCCACGACGAAGGGCGGGGACAGCAGCGGGAGGATCCCGATGATCCGGAAGAACGGCTTCCAGCGCATCGGCGTATAGACCATCGCGTAGGCGAACACGAAGCCGAGCAGGACCGCGGTCGTGGTGGAGAGCGCGACGACCTGCAGCGAATGCACGAGCGGCCCGCGCCAGGTACCGCCCTCGAGGAACGCGACATAGCCGTCCGCGCCCGGCACGAGGACGACCTGGATCTGCGGGTAGACGATGAACGCGAGGACCAGACCGATGGCAGCAAGCAGCGCGAGCAGGAGGACCGGCTCGCGCTGCAGGCTGCGCATCGATCTTGAGGCTGGTGCGGGTCTCGGCTAGGTCCGACCCACCGTGGACTGCCACAGGGTGAGGATCCGGGTCTTGTTGTCGGTCGCCCACTGGCGGTCGTAGTTCACGAGCGACACCGACGCGAGGGTCGGGGCACCCGCTGCCGCTGGGACGCTCGCGATGGTCGAGCCGCGGTTGGAGAGCTTCACGTTGAGCGCACCCGCCTCGGGCGTGAGCACCCAGTCGACGAAGGCCTTCGCGAGCGGCAGGTTCTTTGCGCCCTTCACGATCGAGACGGCCCCGACCTCGAAGCCCGTGTTCGCCGGGACGGCGAGCGTGACGCCGGGGTTCTTGCCCTTCTCGGTGAGGATGTCATGGGCCCAGTTCGGGCACCCGACGTACTGGCCCTGCGAGACGGCACCGATCGCGCCGGGCGAGGTGCCGATGTAGTCGGCGATGTTCGCGTGCAGCGACTTCATGTACGCCATCGCCTTCGCCTCGTCCTTGTTGAAGCGGAAGATCTGCGTGGCGATGAAGATGTAGCCGCCGCCGGTCTTCACCGGGTCCGGAAGGACGAGCTTGCCCTTCCATGACGGGTCGAGCAGGTCGTCCCACGTGGTGGGCGCCTTGCCACCGACCTCTTTCGTGAGCCGGTCGGTGTTCGCGATGAAGCCGAAGATGCCGGTGTACCACCCGGTCCAGAAGCCCGCAGCGTCCTTGAACTCAGGCTTGAGCTGGGCCGCATTGGCGGACACGTAGTTCTCGAGCAGGCCGGCCTTGCCGAGCGGGTCGTGGAACTCGCTCGATCCGCCGATGAAGATGTCCGCTTTCGGCGAGGCCTTCTCCGCGGTGATGCGGGTCTGCAGGTCCCCGGCCGCCGCGAGCGGCAGCAGGTCGACGGTCGAACCCGGGTAGGCGGTCTTGAACGCAGCGGTGAACTGGTTGTTCGTCGTCTCGTTCAGCGCCGAGTACACCGTGATGCTGCCGGTCGGCTTCGCGACGGTCGGCGCCGCGGTCGATGCCTTCGCCGTCGGAGCCGCGCTCGTGGCGACCGCCGCCGTGCCCGCACCGCCGCCACATGCGGCGAGCGCCGCTGCGGACGCGCCGAGTCCCATGACCTTCAGGAACTTGCGCCGGTCGTAGCCCTTGTCCAAGGAAACCTCGTCCAACTTGATCCCTCCCAAACCCTGTTGCGTGCCGGTGGTGAGTCTAGCCCCGCATATGCTCGCGCCGATGGTCGACCTCGCGATCGTGATCGCCCTCGCCGCCGGCGCATTTGCGGGCTGGCGCAAAGGCTTCATCGTGCCGCTCGTCATCCAGGCAGGCGCCCTCCTGAGCCTCGCCGCGCTGTACGCCGGGCCGCTCCAGGGCAGCGTTCCGTCGGGTGTAACGGGCATGGGGCTGGGGATCGGCGCGGTCGTGCTGGGTAGCTCGATCCTGGGCGCCGTCGGCGGGATCGTCGTCCGCCTCGTCTATCGCTTCGGCCTGCTCAAGCGGTTCGACAAGGTCGCCGGCATCCCGCTTGGCGCGGCGACCGCGGCGATCACCCTGTACGTCGCGCTCGTCGGCATCGTTGTCCTCGACGGCTGGTTGGCCCCGCTTCACGGCACCGGCGCGATCGGCCCGCAGCAGCTCGCCGCCGTCCAGAAGCTCGCCGCCGTGAATCCGACGCTCGCCGCGTTCGCGGATCCGACGATGCTCAGCCAGATGGCCACGGCCGCCGCGAAGGCCGCGATCCCGCAGGACCAGCTCGTAAAGTACGACGCGGCGCTCGGCTTCTACGAGGGCTCGCTCCGGCCGGCGTTGCTCAGCAGCCGGATCGCTCCCGCGCTGCTCGCGATCGGAGAGAAGCTGCCCTTCGTCGGGCAGCACGTCGACTTCCCGACGAAATAGCGGTGTGCATGCATCGTGCATGCTATCCTCCGGACGTGAAGCCCGTGAAGCGCACGACCACCGACCTCCAGATCCGCGGGATCCCGGTGAAGACGCGCGACGCCCTGCGTCGCAAGGCCGAGTCGAAGGGTGTCTCGATGAGCCAATACCTGGTCGACCTCATCCGCAAGGACGTCGAGAAGATGCCGCTGGATGAGTGGCTTGCCATGGTGCGCAAGAACCCGACGATCGACATCGGGCAGCCTGCGGCGGAGGTCCTGCGCGAGGTGCGCGACGAGCGGGACGCCCACTGGGACGCGCACTTCGGCCTTGACCAGCCACCGCAGCGTTGATCGTCCTCGACGCATCCGCGGCTGTCGAGGTGCTGCTCCACTCGCCGGCCGGCGAAGAGGTGACTACCGCGCTCGACGCCGGGCCGGTGATCACGCCGGTCCTTTTCGACGCGGAGGTGTATGCCACCCTTCGTCGCCTCTTCCTGCGCCGCCGTCTGGGCCGAGATCAACTCCATGTTGCGATCGATCAGCTCCAACAATTCGACGCCCAGCGCGTTGAGGTCGTCTCGCAGTTGTCCAACGTCGTCGGATTGGTCGATGTGTTCGGCGCGCACGACGTCTTCTACGTGCTGCTCGCGATGAGCCGCGATTGCCCGCTGCTGACCTGCGACCTGAGCCTCGGTCGCGCCGCGGCGCGTCTGGGGGTCAAGGTCGTCGCGGTCGACCGCCCCCTTCCCGCGTAGCCGGATTGGCGCGCCGCTTGCCGGAAGCCGTACGCAGTGACGAAGACTCGGTACGATCAGTGGGCTTCATGACATCCGGACGCACCCCGCCCGCGGCCGTTCTGTGGGGCATCCTTATCATCGGCGCCGTCGTAGCCGGTTCCTGCGGCAACAGCGGCGGCTCGGCGGTGATCCCGACCGAATCGCAGGCCGTCGCCGTCGCGACCGGTCGAGCCGCAACACCGGCTCCGACACCCACCCCCACCCCGAAGCCGAAGTTCTGGCCGCTCACCGGATTGGCAGCGCCACAGGACGCGTCGCTCGGTCGCCGTCCGCTCAACGTGCGGTTGCCGAACGATCCGAACGCCCGGCCCCAGTACGGGCTCAACAAGGCCGACATCGTGTTCGAAATGATCGTCGAGGGTGGCGTGACCCGGTTCGCCGCGATCTTCCACTCGAAGGACGCCGACGTCGTCGGCCCGATCCGAAGCTACCGCTGGAGCGACCTGCACATCACGCAGATGTTGCGCGGCGCGCTCGTGTCATCGGGCTCGACGGTCGAGGAGCGCGATGCGGTCACGCAGTCCATCAAGGCCGGCAACATGCTCTCGGTCGATGCGGAGCGCGACGGGAAGCCGTACTACCGCGTCGCATTCCGGCCCGCACCGAACAATCTCTTCACCAGCACGCAGGCGGATCGTGAGGCGGTGAACCGCGCGGGTGGTGGCGCACCGGTCGATGT
>JANLWM010000284.1:0-5486 GCA_031364525.1 Chloroflexota bacterium
CGGCGACCCCGCCGGCGCGCTCGAGGCGCTCTTCCAGGTCCCGTCGGCGCAGCCCGAGTCGAAGACGGCGCGCCTGCGCGGCGCTCTCGCCGGTGCGCTCAGCGGCCAGGAGCGTGTCGAGCTCGGCGGAGGCGCCGTCCCGCTCTCCCGACGCGACGAGCGCTCGGGCGAGGCCGAGGCGAAGGTCCACCGGCGATCCGAGCGCGACGGCCTCCCGGTAGCGCTCCGCAGCGCGGATCAGGTCACCGTTGCCGTGCAGCCACGCAGCGTGCGCAGCGCAGAGCTCCCAGGACGGGTCAGCGGCGATACGGGCCTGGTCGAAAGTGGCGTTCGCGCCCGCCGTATCGCCCAGGGCTGCCTGGACCTGCGCGAGCCTGGCGAAGACCGCGCCGTCACGTGTGCCGGAGCCCACCGCGCGCTCGAATGCCTCGCGTGCTGTCGCGAGATCGCCCGCCTGGACCGCCAGGACACCGAGCACATCTTGGGCGTGCGCGTGGTCCGGGCTGTCCGGCTTGATGCGCCGAAGGCGCGCCCGGGCCGTGGCCTCCGCCCCGGCGTCCACGTAGAGCTCGGCGAGCCGGATCGTGTCGGCGTCCCGCAGCGGGTGCAGCGAGTCCGCGTGTTCGAGCGCCACGACCGCGCCGTTGACGTTCCCCATCGCCCGTCGCAGCTCGCCGAGGAGATAGTGGACGCGCCACGAGCCGGGCACGGCGGCGCTGAGATCCTCGATCGGATCAAGGAAGCTGGCCTCGTCACCACGCTCGAGCGACTCGGCTGCGAGCACCAGGAGGCGCTCCTCCGCGATCACTGCGGCCGGATCGGCCCGAACGGCGTCGAGGTATCGGCCCGCTGCCCGTCCGCGCGCGGCCGCGGCACCGGGCCCGTCGCTCGTCGCAAGGAGGGTCGCGTTCACCTCGTCATCCATCGCCTCGAGGATCGCGGCATATGCCGACTCGTTGGCGGCCGGCTCGGGGACCGCTGGTGCCGTCGCCCCGAGCGCTCCTGCCAGCCAGGACGCGAGCGCCGCCTCGGACCGGTGGAGCTCGCCCTCCGGGATCTGCGCGGTGACCGTCGCGACGGCCGACTTCCCCTTGACGTCGATGAGCGTCGCCGTGATCGTCCGCTCGGCGCCGTTCGCCTGGAGCACGCCGCTGAGCGCATGCGTGGCGCCGAGCGACGCGCCGTACTGAGCCGCGAGCGAAAGGTCGGGCGTCGAGCCAAAGATCAGATAGCCGGCGTCGCTGCCGGATCCGGCCTCGGGCATTGCGACAAGGAAGACCGGCTTGAGCTCGAGCGTCGGATGGTCTGCGAAGCGATCGACGAGCCGCCGGGCGATCTGCCTGCCCCACGCTCCTGCACGAGGGTCCGTGGATCGCGCGCCGAAAGGCACGATCGCGATGGACCGCGGGGTCACGTCAGATCCAGTTGATGCGCGCGTACTTGCGCTTGCCGTACTGGATGACTGGGGAGGTCGTGCCGGTAATGTCGGTACGGAGGTCGGCGACCGCGCCGTCCACCTTCACCCCGCGCTGCTCGACCAGACGGCGAGCCTCCCCCTTGCTTTTGACGAAAGATCCGCGCACGAGCAGATCGACGATGTTCAGGCTCGTCGCTCCATCGATCGCCACGCTGACCTCGGGGATGTCCACGGGCTGCTCGCCCTGGGCGAACTGCTTGCGGAACGCCGCCGCGGCCTCATCCGCCGCAGCGCTCGAGTGCAGCTCCGTGACGATCTGGCGCGCCAGCTTCTCCTTGGCCTCGCGGGGGTGGAGGTCGCCCTTCGCGACCGCGTCCAACGCCGCGCGCACCTCCGTGAGCGGCATCTCGGTCGCCCACTCGAAGTAATGCGTCATGAGATCGTCCTTGAGCGACATGACCTTGCCGAACATCTCGCTCGGCGCGTCGGTGAGCCAGATCGCGGTATCGGGCTTCGACTTGCTCATGCGCTCGCCATCGAGTCCCTCGAGCAGATGGGTGACGTAGATGTTCTGCGGCCGTTGGCCGATGCGCTCCTGCAGCTGGCGGCCGGCGAGCAGATTGAACTGCTGATCCGTCCCCCCGGCCTCGACGTCAGCCTCGATCGCGACCGAGTCGTACGCCTGGAGCAACGGGTAGAGCAGATCTTTGATCGGGATCGGCGTGTTCGCGGCCATGCGCTTGCGGAACTCCTCGCGCGCAAGGAGCTGCTGAGCGCTGAACCGTGAGGACAGCTCGATCACGTCGCGGAGCCCGAACTTCGCGAACCACTCGCTTTGGAGGACGATGCGCGAGCTCTCCTTGGGCACCATGAGATGGAACTGCTCCAGATAGGTCTCGGCGTTCCGCATGACCTCGTCGTGGGTCCGCATCGGGCGAGACTCGTCCTTGTCGGTCGGATCGCCGATCTGGGTGGTCCAGTCACCGACGATGATCACGATCTCGTGACCCCAGCGGGCGAGCGTGCGGAGCTTCCGGAGGCCGACCGAGTGACCGATGTGGAGGTTCGGGTGGGTCGGATCGAAGCCCTGCTTGATCCGAAGCGAGCGCTCGCCGGATGCGAGCAGCCTGCGGAGATCCTCGCGGACGATCACCTCCGCCATACCGCGCGTGAGGAACTCATCGAGCTCGGGCTCGGTCGGTCGAATGGGCATGCGCTCAGTCTAGAATTGAGGCATTCCGCGCTCCACGACACACGATCACGCGCTCCGCCGAGGACCGTATCGGGACAGCAAGCCCAAGAGGGGTGGACTGGGACCGAAAGCGACGATCCTCTCGCCGCTCGTGATCGCCCTCCTGATCACGTTCATCGGTCTGCCGGTCGCCGGCGGGCTGATCGCGTTCGCCTTCTTCTCCCGCGACCTGCCGTCGGCCCAGGACATCGGAAAGGCCCCGCTGGCCCAGTCGACGAAGGTGTACGACCGCGACGGCAAGGAGCTCCTGTACCAATTCGAGGAGGAGCGACGGGACCTCGTGCAATACAAGGACATCCCGCGGGTGCTCATCGACGCCACCATCGCCTCCGAGGATCACACCTTCTTCAGCAACCCGGGCGTGGACCTCGTCGGGATCGCGCGAGCGGCGTTCTCGGATCTCACCCATCGCGACACCGGCGGCGGCGGCGCCTCGACCATCACCCAGCAGCTCGTGAAGCTGCGGCTCGTCGGCAGCGAGAGCACGATCACGCGCAAGATCCGCGAGGCGATCCTGGCGGTCGAGGTCACGCGCACGTACTCGAAGGAGCAGATCCTCGAGCTGTACTTCAACCAGATCTACTACGGGAACCAGGCATACGGCGTGAAGGTCGCGGCCCAGTCGTACTTCGGCAAGGCCGACCTCAAGACGCTCACGCTGCCGGAGGCGGCCCTGCTCGCAGGCCTGCCGCAGCTGCCGTCGATCCTCGATCCGTCGAAGGCTGAGAACACCAAACGGGCCACCGAGCGGCGGGCGTATGTGCTCGACCAGATGCAGAGCCTCGGCATGATCACCCAGGCCCAGGCGGACAGTGCGGATCGAGAGCCGATCAAGACCGTCGGCGTCACCGTTGCGAAGATCCAGGCGCCGCACTTCGTCTTCCAGGTGCGCAACCAGCTCACGGCGATCCTTGGTGGTGACGAGGGCGCGGTAACGCGCGGCGGGTTCAAGGTCATCACCTCACTGGACTGGAGGCTCCAGCAGGCCGCCGAGAGCCATGTCCGCGATCAGGTCGGCAAGCTCAAGGACGGAAGCAATGTGAACAACGCTGCCCTCGTTTCGCTCGACACCCGGTCGGGTGAAGTCCTCGCCTATGTCGGCTCGGTCGACTACAACAACCGCGCCGATCCAAAGGTCCAGGGTCAATTCGATGTTGCCGGGATCGGCGTCCGGCAACCGGGATCGTCGTTCAAGGTCTTCAACTACCTGACCGCGCTCAAGAAGGGCGCCACGGCCGCGACCGTGGTCGTTGACGCCCGGACCGACTTCGGTGGACGCGCGCCGGCCAACGTGGCGAGCGGCCCGGGTCTGCACAGTCAGTGCGTCTACTGCCCCGAGAACGCGGACCTTCAATACCACGGCCCGGTCACCATGCGCCAGGCGATCCGCGAGTCGCGCAATGTGCCGGCCATCAAGTTCCTGCAGCAGTACTCGGGGATCGAAGACACGATCCAGACGGCGCACGACCTCGGTGTCACCACCGCGATCGACCCGTCCAAGGTCGGACTCTCCCTGACCCTCGGCGCGGCTGAAGTGAAGCTCATCGATATGGCGAACTCGTATGGCACCCTCGCCAACCTCGGCGTGCACGTCGACCCCACTTTCATCCTTCGGGTGGAGGATCCCCACGGCAAGGTGATCTGGGAGCACAAGGACTTCCAAACGAAGCGCGTCGTGGACGAGAACACCGCCTACGTCATGGTCGACATCCTGAAGGACACCACGCAGCCTGACCGGGACTTCATCTTCGGCGGCTTCACGAACATCGGGCGGCCCGCCGGGTTGAAGACCGGCACGACCGACAACCTGAAGGACGTGTACGCGGTCGGATTCACGCCCACGCTCGTGACGGGGGTGTGGATGGGCAACAGCAATGGGGACCCGATGGAAGGGATCTCCTCCGCGATCGGCCCCGGCCTGCTCTGGCGTGACTACATGAAGGAGATCTTCGCCGACTTCCCGGCGAGCGATTGGAAGCGGACCCCGAACATCGTGGAGGCGAACGTCGTGACCGCACCGGGCGCGTTCGGCGGCTACGGCTCGGGCCTGCTGCCGTCGAGCCTCACGCCGTTCTCGACGAAGGAGATCTTCGTCAAGGGCACCGAGCCGAGGAAGGTCGATGACTGGTTCACCGCCGGCTGCACCTCAGGTGGCTCGCAGAAGGTCGCGATGCAGATCAAGGAGACCGGCCCGGCGGCCTGGAAGCCGTACACCGACCAGTGGATCACCGAGGCCATCGCCGGCGGACGCAGCTACGGGCGGTACACCTGGAATCTCTTCCCGCCGAGCGGCCAGTGTCCGAGTCCGAGCCCGTCGGCCTCGGCGTCCCCCGCCCCGCCGTCGCCCACGCCTCCGCGGCCGAGCGGCAGCGGGTTCCCGACCCCGACGATCCCGATCCTGACGCTGCCGCCGCCGCCCGGCTTCCGCACGCCGTCGCCCTCGCCTTCGCCGACGCCCTAATGCCATTGGCCGCGATCGCGCTCATTCGCGACGACCGCGGCCGGGTGCTGCTCGTGAAGCAACGGGGCGGACCGTTCGCCGGATCGTGGCTGCTACCCGGTGGCCGGGCCGCTGACGATGAGAGCTCGGTGCATGCGCTCATTCGGGAGGTCCGTGAAGAGACCGGGCTCGAGATGACGGACGCCTCCTATGTGGCGGGCTATCGAACGAGCGGCGACGACTACGACCTGACGGTGCTCATGTATCGGGGGCCGGCGACGGGAACGCTTCTGCCGGAACGCGGCAGCGACGCGGCCTGGTTCGACGTCGATGCCATCCCGGACCCGCACCCCGCGCTGCGCAGGCAGCTCTTCGAC
>JANLWM010000287.1:0-3295 GCA_031364525.1 Chloroflexota bacterium
CCATGTTCCGCGGCCAGCGCCCCCAGAAGCTCCGCTGGCGGCAGTTCTGGCAATGGGGCCTCGAGAACTTCGGCGCCGCGGCGCCGGCCGCGGACATCGAGATCATCGAGTTCACGAACGGGCTGCTCGCCGACGTCGGGCAGACCGACGTCGAGCTGAAGGTGAACACCATCGGCGACACCACGTCGCGCGCGAAGGTGAAGGCGGCGCTCGTGGAGTACTTCTCGAAGTACCGCGACGAGCTGGACGCCGACTGCAAGGAGCGGCTCGAGGGCAGCGTGCTCCGGATATTCGACTGCAAGAATCCGCGTGACCGCGAGATCGCGGCGGGCGCCCCGAAGATCCGCGAGCTCGTCTCGGATGAGGATCGGGCTCACTTCGCCGCGGTCACGGATGGCCTGGAACGCCTCGGCATCCGCTACGCGGTGGACGATCGGAAGGTCCGGGGCTTCGACTACTACACCCGCACGGTCTTCGAGTTCATCCTGACCGACCCCGAGTTCACCCAGGCCGGCGACATCTCGGTGGCCGGCGGTGGACGGTATGACGGTCTCGTGCGGACGATGGGGGGTCCCGACGTCGCGGGTGTCGGCGTTGCCTGGGGTGTCGACGTGCTGTACTTCGCATTGAAGAAACAGGGTGTGAAGATCGATGAATCCGTCGACGCTGACGTCTACGTGCTCTCCGGGGATCCCGACGACGGCGCTGACCGGCTCCAGCTCGCGACGCCATTGCGCGAGGCCGGGTTTCGCGTCGCGATCGACTACTCCAAGCGCTCTCTCGACAAGCAGCTCGAGAGCGCCGTGAAGCACGGTGCGAAGGTCGCGGTCATTCGCGGCACCGAGGAGTCGCGCGGTGGCAAGGTGATCGTGCGTGACCTGGTGGCCAAGTCTCAGCGGGTGACCCGTCTTGCGGCGGTGGTGGTCGAGGTGGGGCGCCACGTGCCGAAGCGGCCGAAGCCGCGGCTCATCGACGAGCCCGGTGCCGCCGGCGAGACGCCGTTCCTCGCGGACCCGCGGGACTAGCGATGCTCCGAACACACACCTGTGGCGAGGTCACGCCTGCGCTCGCCGGGAAGACCGTCACGCTCGCAGGCTGGGTGAACCGTCGCCGGGACCTCGGCGGCCTCACGTTCATCGACCTCCGCGACCGCTACGGCGTCACCCAGATCGTCGCGAAGGCCGGCGAGGGGGCGCACGACGCGCTCGGCGCTGTCCGCAGCGAGTGGGTCATCAAGGTCACCGGCACCGTTCGCGAGCGCTCGAAGGAGACCGTCAACCCGAAGCTGCCGACCGGGTCGATCGAGGTGGCGGCAGACGCGGTCGAGGTGATCAACGAGGCGAAGACCCCGCCGTTCTACGTGAACGAAGAGACGCCGGTCGACGAGAACCTCCGCTGGAAATTCCGCTACATCGACCTGCGCAGGGAAGGTCCGAAGGAGCTCATGCGCCTCCGGCACGAAGTGGTCGCCTTCATCCGCCAACATCTGATCTCACGGGGCTTCTGGGAGATCGAGACGCCGACGATGATCCGCTCCGATCCGACCGGGGCCCGCGACTTCATCATCCCGTCGCGGTACTACCCCGGGAAGTTCTGGGCCCTCCCGCAGTCACCGCAACAGTTCAAGCAGATCCTGATGGTCGGTGGCATGGACAAGTACTTCCAGATCGCGCACTGCTATCGGGACGAGGATCCCCGTGCGGACCGCGTGTACGAACACACGCAGCTCGATCTTGAGATGGCCTTCGTCGAGCGGGAGGACGTGATGTCCACGCTCGAGACGCTATACACGGAGATCTTCGCGACGTTCGGCCGGAAGCCCCTGGCCGAGACGCCCGTGCCGCGGCTCACATACGCGGAGGCGATCGGCCGGTACGGCATCGACCGGCCGGACCTGCGCTTCGCGCTGGAGCTCGTCGATCTGACCGATGCGCTCCGGACCACGGCGTTCAACGCGTTCCGTTCGGTCATCGACGCCGGCGGAGCGGTCCGCGGGCTGGTCCTCCCGGGCAAGGCCGACGCGTCCCGTAAGGAGATCGACGCCTGGCAGGCCATCGCGAAGACGAAGGGGGCGAAGGGGCTCGCGACGTTCGCGTTCGCCGCGGGCGAGGTCCGCTCCCCGGTCGCGAAGTTCCTCACGCCGGACGAGCTGGCGACGCTGCGGGCGATGTCTGGCGCGAAGGACGGCGATCTGCTGCTCGCCGTGGCGGACACGCACCATGTCGCGAGCACCGCGCTCGGCGTCCTGCGGGAACGGCTCGGTCTGGAGCTCGGCCTGGCGGACACGAGCAAGCACTACGCGGTGTGGGTCACGGAGTTCCCGCTGGTGGACCGCACCCCGGAGGGCGGGTGGACCTTCGCGCACAACCCGTTCTGCGCGCCGCTCACGGATGCGGATCTCGCGCTCCTCGATACCGATCCCGAGAAGGCCCGCTCGATGCAGTACGACTTCGCGATCGACGGCAAAGAGGTCTTCGGTGGGAGCGTGCGCATCCACCGGCGTGCGGTGCAGGAGCGGGTCTTCGCGCAGATGGGCGTTTCCAAGCAAGAGGCCGCGTCACGTTTCGGGGCGCTCCTCGATGCGCTCGAATATGGCGCGCCGCCGAGCGGCGGCGTCGGCGCGGGCATCGACCGTCTCGTCATGACCCTCGCCGGGACCGAGAACGTTCGCGAGGTGCAGTCGTTCCCAAAGACCCAGACCGGCTACGACCCGTTGCTCGACGCGCCGGCGGAGGTCGACCCCAAGCTCCTCGAAGAGCTCGGCCTGCGCGTCGTCGTCAAACCACCCCAGAAGTGATCTCGTCGTGAGGCGGGTGTGAGCAGGGCGACGATCGCGAAGGAGGTCGAGCGTCTCGCCGATGCGACCGGGGGCATCGTCGGGATCTCCGCGACCCAGCTCGCGACCGGCCGGCACATCGGCTATCGCGAGCGGGAGCTCTTCCCGACAGCGTCCGTGATCAAGCTGCCGCTGCTGGTGACGCTGTACGAGGACGCCATCGCCGGTCGGATCGACCTCGCAGAACGAGTGACCTTTCGGGCCGAGACGAAGGTCGCCGGCTCCGGTGTGCTGCAGTACCTCGACGAGGGGCTGAACCCCACGCTACGGGACCTCTCGATCCTGATGATGTCGGTGAGCGACAACACTGCGACCGATCTGCTCTTCGACCGCGTCGGCAAGGGCCGGATCGAGGAGGCGATGGATCGCCTCGGGCTCTCCAGCATCCGGGCGCCGTTCGACATCCGCGAGATGCTCATGGAGTTGGTCGACATGGATCATTCGAAGCCTGGTGGCTAC
>JANLWM010000293.1:0-6496 GCA_031364525.1 Chloroflexota bacterium
AAGAGCGTGGGCGACGCTCAGGAGTACATCGAGGAACACGTGGCCTGACGATCCCGCGCGAACGTGAAGAGGCGACCAGGGGAGGCAGCGGCACGAGGCCGCTGCCTCTCTGCGTGTGAAAGGGGTCATGGCGCACGAAGAGATCGGCGGGTACCGGTTCCGCGATCCGTCACTCCTTGCGACGGCGCTCACGCACAGCTCGTATCTGCACGAGCATCCGGGCGAGGACGTCGCGGACTTCGAGCGCCTTGAATTCCTCGGCGACGCGGTGGTGGACCTTGTGATCAGCGAGCTGCTCTACCAGACGCATCCCGACGCGGCCGAGGGCGAGCTGACCTCGTTGCGGGCGCAGCTGGTCTCCGGACCGCCGCTCGCGCAGCTTGCCCAGGAGCTTGGGCTGCACGATCAGGTACGGCTCGGTCGAGGCGAGGCCGACACCGGCGGCCGCCTGCGCGTCGGCCTGGGCGCGAGCCTCTACGAGTCGGTCCTCGGCGCGGTGTACGTCGACGGCGGCTTCGACGCGGCGCGCCACTTCGTGCTGCACACGATGCGCGAGCTCATCGTCGACGCGAACGAGCAGCCGCGGCGCTCTCCGAAGACCGATCTGCAGGAGTGGGCCCAGGGCCGTGGCCTCCCGCTCCCCGCGTATGACACGGCCGAGGTGACCGGGCCCGAGCATGCGCGGGAGTTCGTCGTCGACGTCGCAGTGGGCGAGCTGCGCGCGCGTGGCACCGGCCGCTCGAAGCGCGAGGCGCAGGAGAGCGCCGCGAGCGCGCTCCTCGAGATCGCGCGATGACCGACGAGCTGAAGGTGATCGAGGGCGGCAATCCCGCCGGTGCGCACGCGGTCCTCAAGACGCTCACCATGACCGGCTTCAAGAGCTTCGTGCATCCGACGACGCTCGAGTTCTCACCGGGGATCACCGCGATCATCGGCCCGAATGGCAGCGGGAAGTGCTTAAATTTTTGGTCGCAGGTCGTATTGGCCGACGGGTCACAGCGGCCCATCGGCCGCATCGTCGAGGAGGCACTCGTCGACGGGGATGTCGAGGTCATCGATGATGGCTTCATCGCGCGAGGGCTCACTGACCCGGTTCGCGTTGTGTCTCTTGACCCGTTGACTCTGCAGCTCGAAGAACGCGAGGTCACCTCCTTCGTCAAACGCACTTCACCGAGGACGATGCTCCGGATCAGAACGAGGTCCGGCCGCATGATCGAAGCGACGGAATACCACCCTCTGTTCACCGTCGAGTACGGGCACCTTCGATCTCTCCGCGCGGATGAGATCAAAGAAGGCTCGTTCGTCGCGATCCCAAGGCAGCTTCCCCTGAACGCCGATCGCGCCTCGATACCCGTCGCTGAGACGCTTCGCGCATTCTCTGACGACGAACGGTTAGTGGTGCCCGCGTCGGCTGAGCTTGCCAAGTGGGGAGCGGGGGTCGCGGCGGAGTTCGGCGGCTACTCGAACTGGCGATACGCGGCGGAACTCCCCAGCGAGCGCCTGGACGATCCTCGCGGCGACGTAGGCCTACGCGTTCCCAGTTTCTTGGCGCTTGCGGATGTAGCGGGTGGCATGCCGGACGAGGTCAGGTCAATTCGTGCTCGTAACGGACATGCCATCCGAATGCCCGAGGCGATGAATCCGTCGCTCGCGCGGTTCCTTGGGCTTGCGATCGCCGAAGGCGAGAATGTTGAGTCGGGACAGCTTCGTTTCGTCAATAACGAGCGGCCAGTCACTGATGACTTCATTCGTCTCGCTACTGAGCTGTTCGAGGTGCCCTGCTCGCGCACCTTGCATTCGAACGGTCGTGCCGAGACCACCCTGTTGAGCTCGGTCGCTCTCGTCAAGTTGCTGGATCAGAACGGCATCGTGCGTGGCTCCGGTTCCGCGGAGAAGATCGTGCCGCCGATGCTATTCAGCGCACCCGAGCAGGCGCAGTGGGCTTTCCTTTCCGGATTATTCGAAGGTGACGTATATGTCTGCCACTCGGACACAAAGCACGGCCACGTCCAGGCATACGTCGAGTACGCAAGCGCCAGTGAGATGCTCGCACGCGGCGTCGCGTCGCTTCTGCTCCGTCTCGGGATCTTTTCTTCGATCCGACGGAAGGAGAAGTGGGCAAGCAACACGATCGCCAAGACGAAACGACCGTACTGGAGTGTCTATGTCTACGGCAATGAGCAGCTTCGCTTCATGGCGTCCAACCTGCGATTCGTTGGCGAGAAGCAAGCCGCGTTGGACCGCCTTCTCACGCTCAACCTTGCGAGCAACCCGAACTTCGACGTCGTCCCGACAGCGACCGACCTGATCCACGACGCGATCAAGCTTGCTGGCGTCAGCGTGAAGCGGAATCGCAAGGGCCGCGCGAAGCTCGCGGCGTACTCTGAGCGGCGCTGCCACGCCAGCCGCCAGGGCATCCGCGAGGTCTCGGCGCAGATCGAGCAGCTCGGCGCCACGCCTGAGGCCGCGCGTCCGCTCCTGGACCAGCTCGAGGTCCTTGCGACCTCCGACGTCTACTGGGACGAAGTGATCTCGGTCGAGGAGTTCGATTCGCCCGACGAGTGGGTCTACGACCTCTGCGTCGAGGGCAACCACAACTTCGTGGCCGAGGACATGATCGTCCACAACTCGAACGTGGCAGACGCGATCCGCTGGGCCCTCGGTGAGAACAACGCGCGCATCCTGCGCGCGAAAAAGAATGAAGAGCTCATCTTCGCCGGCTCGGAGACGCGTCGCGGATTGGGCATGGCCGAGGCGATCCTGCAGCTCGACAACTCGTCGCGGCGCCTTCCGATCGAGTTCAATGAGATCGAGGTCGGGCGCCGCCTCTATAAGAACGGCGAGGCCGAGTACCTGGTGAACCGCGCTCGCGTGCGTCTCCGCGATCTGCAGGATCTCCTCGCGGGGGCGAACCTCGCGGACAATCCGTTCGTCGTCATCGGGCAGGGCCTCATCGATCAGGTGCTGGCGCTGCGGCCGTCCGATCGGCGGATCGTCATCGAGGAGGCTGCCGGAACGCGGCGGTTGCACATGCGCCGCGAGGATGCCCTCCAACGCCTGAAGCACGCTGACGTCGAGATGGTCCGGGTCATCGACATCCTCAGGGAGATCGGGCCGCGCGTCGCGATCCTCACGGAGCAGGCGGCCAAGTGGACGGAGTACGAGATCATCCGGAACGACCTGCGGCGTCGGGCGCTCCGGTGGTACCGCAGCTCGTTCGGCACGACCGCGGCGCAGCGGAACGAGCTCGTGGCCCGGCTCGTCGGCATCGATCGTGAGATCGAGCGCCTCGCCGACTACGTCGCCGAGACCGAAGGCGTCGCGACGGGGACCGACGAGCAGCTGCGTTCGGCCCGAGAGGATGAGGAACGGCTTCGGCTCGCCGCGGCCGACCTTGTGAGCGCCGAGTCAGCGCTCCGTGAGCGCGGGGCTGCGCTCGCGGCGAGCCTCGAGGCGATCGCGAGCGAGCGGGATCGCAGCCGAACGACCCTCGCGTCGCTGCCGGGTGAGCTCGCGTCCCTGCGTGAGCGACGCGGCACGATCGAGAACGAGAACGTGGAGGCCGCGCGGCGGGCGCGCGAGTCAGCGGACATCGCGCGAGCGGCCGAGGAGGAGATGTCGCGCACGCGGATCGCCCTCGCCGAGGCGCAAGCCGCCCGCGTCGAGACCGAACGGGCCCATGTCCTGCGCGAGGGCGACGAGGTCCGGCTGACCGACGAGGATCGGGCGCTCCTCGGACGTGATGAGGACCTCGCGAAGCAGGCCACCGTCCTTGCCGCAGAGCGTGCCGAGCGCGAACGCGAGCGCGCGCGGATCGGTCGCGAGCTCGAGCGCGCCCGTGACGCCGTGGCGGAGGCCGGCCGCGGCACCGAGGGTGTGGCAGAACGCGCAGGCGCGGCGCGCAATGATCTCCAGCGCGTCGACGGGGACCTTGCGCTCGTGCGCGGCCAGGCGACGGCGCTTCGCGAGGCGGTCGAGCGCGCCGGCGAAGAGCTAGAGGCGCGCGCGAACGGAACTGCACCGACGATCCTGCCCAAGGGTCTTCGGTGGCTTCATGAACGGCTCGAGATCCCGTCGCAGCTGCGCCTCGCGGTCCGGGCGGTGCTCGGCGACGCGATCGCGTTCCCGGGCGAGAAGCACGCCCTCGCGGATCTCGAGAGCGCGACCCGTGTGACCGTGCTCGTGCCGAACGCGCGCCCGGATCTGCCCGTGCCCGACGGCTGCACCCGGCTGATCGACCACCTGACGCTCGACGACGATGTGCGGGCCGTCGCCGGAGCGCTGTTCCGGAATGTATTCCTCGGTCCGCGGGCCGCGGCATACCGGGCAGCCGCGTCGATGCGCGACGGTCTCGTGGTCACGCCCGACGGGATGGTCGTCACACCGGGCCTCATCCGGCTTCCCGATGACCGCACGGCCGCGGAGCTGCAGGCCACGGAGCGGCTCGCAGCGATGCATCGCCGGCTCAAAGAGGAGCTCACTGCCTCCGAGCGCGCGCTGGTCCACCTCGGCGTCGAACGGGAGTCTGCCGCGACGCGCCTCGCGGAAGCGGAAACGCACCTGGCAGACGGGCAGCGCGAGCGCGGTCGGCTCGAGGTCGTCGCCGATGCGCTGGCTGCCTCGGAGGCCGATGTCCGCGATCTCGTGCGCGCCGGCGAGGCTCGAGCCGCCGCCGTCGAGCGCGAGCGATCCGAGCTCATCGTGCGGCGCGAGCAGCTCGCCGCCGGCCGCGACGCGGCGAAGCGGGCGACGGCAGTGGCCGCGGAGGCGTTCGGGAGCGCGCGGTCCGTCGAACGGGCGGCGCTCGACGCGCACGGGGCGACGTCGAAGCGCGCGGAGGATGCCCGCGTGGATGCGGCGACGAGCGAGGAGCGGCGCTCCTCCCTGGTGCGCCTCCGGGAGACCCTCGACGAACAGGTCGCCGCGACGGAGAAGCGGATCGCGGAGGAGGAGTCGCGCCTGCGGGCGCTCGTGGATCAGGAGCGCGAGTCGAAGGCTCGCCTCGCGGCGGCGCATGAGGAGCTCGGTCGCACCGCGGCCGACGCGAAGGAAGCGTCGCGATCGGCGGAGATCGCGCGCGAGCGGTCGCTCGCTGCCGAGGGCTCCCGACGCGAGTCCGAGCAGCGCCTGGCGAAGGCCCGCGAGCGTCTGGCCGAGCTGCGCGGCGAGCGTTCCAAGCTCGGTGTCGAGGAGGAGCGCGCGTCCGGCGCGCTGAAGCTCCTTGAGGAGCAGGTCCGCGCAGAGCTCGGCCTCCCCGACGACGAGCCGCTTCCGGATCCCGAGTCGATCGAAGTGGATGACGAGGGCACCGAGACCGAGAAGGCCAACGCGCTGCGCGACCTGCAACGCCTGCGTCGCAGGCTCGTCGCCCTTGAGCCGGTCAACCCGCTCGCGGCAGTGGAGCTCGGCGAGGTCGGCGAGCGGCATCGGTTCCTGTCGGAGCAGCGCGCCGACCTGGACAAGGCGATGGCGGACCTCCGCTCGCTCGCCGACGATCTCGCCTCGACCATCGCCGAACAATTCAGCGCGACGTTCCAGGCGGTCGACCGAGAATTCAGCGTGTTCTTCCAGCGGCTCTTCAACGGCGGTCAGGCCTCGCTCCGCACGAGCGAGGATCCGGACGAGCCGGGCATCGATATCTACGCGCGCCCCCCCGGCAAACGGATCGGATCGCTCGCGCAGCTCTCGGGCGGCGAGCGCGCGCTCACGGCGACGGCCCTGCTCCTCGCGATCCTGCGGGTGAAGCCGGCGCCGTTCTGCGTGCTCGACGAGGTCGATGCGGCGCTCGACGAGCGGAACGTCGGCCGGTTCACCGAAGCGCTCCGCGAGCTGACGGACCGCACCCAGTTCGTCGTCATCACCCACAACCGGAAGACGATCGAGGCGGCCGACACCCTCTACGGTGTGTCGATGGACGAAGGCGGAAGCTCGAAGGTGCTCTCGATGCGCCTCGCCGAGCTGGATGAGCGCGCCGTCAGCTAGCCGGACCTCCAGATCTGGAGCGCGCCCACTTCGCGGAAGCCCTTGCGCATGAGGATCGGCGCGGTGGACGATCGTTCCGCCGTGACGACGGCGGTGGTCTTGCCGTCCCGCACGGCGCGATCGAGCCGCCAGCCGAGGATCGCGGTGTAGACGCCGGTCCGACGATGCGGTTGGAGCGTCGCGGCCCGATCCAGGTACACGGTGTCGCCTTCGCTGCCATATCGCCATGCTCCATGACCGACGGCGAGCGTGTTGCGGTACGCGACGACGCCACCCCCTCGTCGCGACGGACAGCGGAGGTAGCGCAGGCGGGCTTCCAGTCGCGTCCGTACCTCGTCGGACGATCGGTCCCGGACGACCCGTATCCCGTCGCTCGCCGTCCGCTCATCGGTCTCCTCGACCAGCCGCAGGTCGTTCTCGGGCAGGCGGCCCCGGATCGGGATCTTGGCCGTCAGGATGAGCGAGTCGACCTCCTTGTGGAGGCCGTGGGCCGCGAGGACGGCGGAGAGGCCGA
>JANLWM010000299.1:0-8931 GCA_031364525.1 Chloroflexota bacterium
GGGTCGGTCATGTCGCTGACCTACAACGCCGTGGATCGCGTCGTGCCGAGCTACAACTCGATGGCGATGGCCAAGGCGGTCCTCGAGGCGGAGACCAGGTATCTCGCGGCCGACCTCGGGCCATCGAACGTCCGGGTCAACGCGATCTCCGCGGGACCGCTCAAGACGCTGGCCGGAAGCGCCGTGAAGGGCATCTCGAGCGCCCGCGACCTGATGACCGAGAAGGCACCGCTGCGCCGGAACATCACCCAGGAAGAGGTCGGGAACGTCGCGGTGTTCCTCGCGAGCGAGATGTCCCGCTGCGTGACGGGGGCGACGATCTTCGCGGACAACGGCTTCAACGTGCTCGGGGTCGCCGACTAAGCGAAGCGGAACCCCTTCAGCCAGCGCAGCTCAGCGCCGATCGTCGTCGCCGGTCCATGTCCCGGGAAGACGCGCGTTCCTGGCGGCATCGCCGCGACCCGGGCGAGGCTCGCCTCCATTTGCCGGGCGTCACCGCCGGGAAGATCGATGCGCCCGACGTTGCCCGCGAACAGCAGGTCTCCGCTGAACAGCGTGTTCTCCTTCGGGAGGTAGAAGCAGGTCGATCCCTCGGTGTGGCCCGGGGTATGGATCGCCTGAAGATCGAGGTCCCGAAGGTAGGTCAACGGGCCGTCCTCGAAGAGGTCGTCGGCCACGCTCTTCGGCGCATCGAGCATGCTCTCGGGCCGGGTCGCCGGATCGAGGCGGTAGGCATCGGCACGGTGGATCGCGAGCCGGGCACGCGTCCGCTCTTTCACCGTCGCGTTATCGAAGACGTGGTCCGGATGGCCGTGGGTGTTGAGGATCTCGATGACGGTCAGGCCCTGGTCGCGGATCGTTGCGAGCGCTTCGCGCTCGCCGCGTGATGGGTCGATGAGGATCGCATCCCCGCGGTCGTCGGCGAGGAGATACATCCCGTTGTCGAACGGCTCGACGCGATGGGCATAGAGGCGCATGCGTCCAGCCTAGCAACGCCTCCGGCGCTATCGTGCGCACGATGCGCGAGATCGCGGTCGAGGACACCGCGCCGTCGATCGGCATCACCGAAGGGCGCCCGGCGGTGCTCGGGTCGAAGCACATGGTGAGCACATGTCACTACCTGGCGTCGCTCGCCGGTCTCCGGATGTTCCCACGCGGCGGAAGCGCGATCGACGCCGGCGTCGCGGCGGGGATCGCGCTGAATGTCCTCGAGCGCCATCTCACCGACTTCGGTGGCGTCGCGCCGATCATCGTGTACCGCCCGGGTATGGCGGCGCCGGAGAGCATCGACGGGCTCGGCCGCTGGCCGGCGTCGCTCACGTTGGATGCATATCGCGCGAAGTACGGCGATGACATGCCGGTCGGCACGCCGCGATCCGTAACGCCGGCGGCCTGCGATGCGTGGCTCACGGCGCTGGCGAGACATGGGCGGCTGTCGCTGGCCGAAGTGTTGGCGCCCTCGATCGAGCTGTGCGATGGCTTCCCGGTGTATCCGCGGCTGGCGCACGCGATCACGCTGCTCCAGGACCGGATCCGTCAATGGCCATCGAGCGCCGCGGTCTTCCTCCCCAACGGCCGACCGCCGGAGGTGGGGGAGCTGCTCGTGCAACGGGAGCTCGGCGATCTCTTCAGGCGGCTCGCGGCGATCGAGTCGGCGCACGCCTCCCGGGGCCGGGCGGCTGCGATCATGGCCGCGCGCGACGCGATCTACACGGGGGACATCGCGCGCGAGATCGTGCGCCACATGCAACGTGAAGGTGGCGCGCTATCAGCGGAGGATCTCGCGACGTATCGGGTCTCGATCGAGACTCCGGTCCACACCACCTACCGGGGCATCGACGTGTATGCCTGCGGCCCCTGGTCGCAGGGCCCGCTCGTCCCGATGACGCTGAACCTGCTCGAGGGTTATGACATCGCGTCCCTGGGGCCGGGCACGCTCCCGTTCCTGCACCGGTACACCGAGGCGATGAAGCTCGCGTGCGCGGATCGGGAGGGTTTCTTCGGCGATCCCGAGCAGGTCGACGTCCCCATCAGGGGACTCCTGGACAAGGCATACGCCGACGAGCGACGGGCGCTCATCCGCGACGATCGGGCGTGGCCGGAGCTCCCGTTGCCGGGTGACCCGTGGAAGCACGAGGGCCGGATGGGCCCGGCGGGCTACGTCCCGCGGCTCGCCGCAGGGGTCGGGGCGCCCGACACGTCGTACGTGTGCGCCATGGACAGCGAGGGGAACGCATTCTCGGCGACGCCGTCCGATCCCGGCCTCGGCGCGCCGCTCATTCCCGGCCTTGGGATGATCGTGTCGACCCGCGGCGCGCAGCTCTGGACGACGCCCGGCCATCCGTCCGCGATCGCGCCGCGCAAACGACCACGCCTCACACCGAATCCGGCGCTCCTCATGAAGGGCGGAGCCGCGTTCATGCCGTTCGGCTGCCCGGGCGAGGATGCGCAATGCCAGGCGATGGTGCAGGTGGTCTGCAACATCGTCGACTTCGGCATGAACACGCAGGCTGCGATCGAGGCGCCGCGGGTCATATCGAAGAGCTTCCCGTGGACGTTCTTCCCGCACGCATACGAGCCCGGCGTGCTCCAGGTGGAGGGTCGCGTTCGCCGCGACGTCCGCGATGGGCTCGAGGGCCTCGGCCACATCATCCGGGACATGCCGGACTTCACGCCGGCGAGCGCAGGGGTCTGCGCCGTCCGGAAGCTCGAGACCGGTGCCCTCGAGGGTGGTGCCGATCCCCGACGGGAGAGCTATGCCGTCGGCTGGTGACGACCAGGCGCAGATCGCGCGCTGGCGGGCGGAGTTCCCGATCACGGACCGGCTCATTTACCTGAATAGCTGTTCGCTGACGCCGCTCCCGGTGCGCGGCGCCGCGGCGCTCGGGGCATACGCGACGACCTGGACCGAGCTCGGCGGCCGGGCCTGGTACGAACACTGGGTCGGGCTGCTCGACGACCTGCGCGGCGACTTTGCGGGCGTGCTGGGCGCCGATCTCGATGAGATCGCGCTGGAACCGGCGGTCTCGGCGGCACTCGTGAGCATCGCGTCATCGTTCGACTACAGGAAGCGCAACAAGGTGGTCGTCGCTGACATCGACTTTCCGACCGACGGCCACACCTGGCTCGCGCTCGAGCGCCATGGCGTGGAGGTCGAGTTCGTCCACAGCCCGGACGGCGTGACCGTGCCGCTCGAGCTGTTCGAGCGTGCGGTCGACGACCGCACGGCACTCGTCTGTACCGGTCACGTCTACTACACGAGCGGCTACATCCAAGATGTGAAGGCCCTTGCGGACATCTGCCATCGCAAGGGGGCGGCCCTGGTGGTCGACGCGTACCAGTCCATCGGCGCGATCCCGTTCGACGTGCACGCCTCGGGCGTCGACTTCCTCGTCGGCGGGACCCTCAAGTGGCTCATGGGCGGTCCGGGCATGGCGTTCCTCTACGCGCGGCGCGACCGGATCGCCGAAGCGCATCCGAGCGCCATCGGCTGGTGGGCGATGCGTGACCCGTTCACCTTCGATGTCCAGCACGTCGACCTCGCGCCGAACGCCCGCCGGTTCGAGTACGGCACGCCCGCGGTCGCGGCCGCGTACACCTCGCGCGCCGGCATCGAGCTGCTGCGCGAGATCGGCATCGCGACCGTGCGCTCGCGCCACATGCTCCTGTCGCAGCGCCTCGTGGACGGAGCGCTGGCCCAGGGCTGGAACGTCGGATGCGTGCGCGAGGCCGAACGACGGACCCCGATCGTGACGCTGCGCCACTCGGATCCTGCGCGCGTCGTCGACGCGCTGCGGGTCAAGGGCTGCATCGCGGATTACCGGCCCGGCCTGGTGCGGCTGTCACCGCACCACTTCAACACCGAGGACGAGATGGATCGGACCCTCGAGCTGCTGGCTCCGCTGCGGGAGAGGGTCCCGGTCTAGCTGATCTGGTCCCGGAGCCGTGCGACGAGCTCGAAGAGATCGCCCCCGCTGTCCGTCACGGACCGGCCCGAGGCCCGCTCCTCACCGGCGAGGACGTGCGTTCGCAGCGCCGCGGCCGGGATGAGCGGCTCGGCAAGGTTGAGCTCGTCGCGATCGACGCCAAAGCGGTCGCGGACGGCGCAGCGGATCGCGGCCCACCGGATGATCGCGTCGCGCTCGGCCAGCGGCAGGGCGGCGTAGACATCCAGGTCGTTGAGCGCCGCGCGAAAGGGCGCGAGGGTCCGCTGCTCGGTCCCCCGGGGGTGATCCCGCGCGAGCGCGAGCTCCTTGTCCGTCAGTACCGTCACGCTGTCATCCTACGTACGTGCCACCCCGGTCTTCGATGGGTTTCTCCGCCGCGACCGCGCTCGATGCGATCAGGGCCGGCGCATCGCTGCAATCGGTCGCGGACGGCCATTCGATGGAAGAGATCGCCGCCGCGGTGCGCGACGCGCTGACCGGTCTGCGCCTCGGCACCTCGGCGGTCGATGAAGACGGACTACACCGCCACGCCGGGCTCGAGCTCTGGTCGATCGCCGAGATCGCCGGCCACGCGCTCGCGGCAGACGCCGCCGCGCACGCGATCGCCCGAGCGCTCGCGCTCAATGACGTGCCCACGGACGTGGCGTTCCCGTACGGAATGCCCGGCGACCCGAGCGCGACACGCGAGATGATCCTGGCCGCCGTCAACGGTGCCGATGAGCGCCTGGCGATGGCTCGCATCACGGCGGCCGGCGGCCCGTCGTACCCGCACGAAGAGCTTGGCCCGCTGACCGCGCGAGCCTGGATCCTGTTCAGCGGCGTCCACCTCGCCGCGCATCTGCATCAGGCGGCCGCGGTCATGCGCGCGCGCTCGGCACCTACGCTGGACCGGTGACCATGGAAGACGCCGCGACGGAACGCGACATCCTGGTCCTCACGAAGACGGTCGCCGCCGACAGCTTCCCGGTGGAGCGGCCCGGCGTCATCGGCGTGGATCGTGAAAGCGGCCGGCTCGAGCGCCTCTCGCCATTCCCCTGGAAGGGCACCGACACGGACCCGCCGATCCTCCGGTGGTCATGGATCCATGCCCGCACGACGCCGGCCGACCGCGACGGTCGACCGGAGTCGCGGAACGTCACCGGCGAGATCACCGCGACTGCATACGTGGATCCGAAGGATGGCTGGCGGCTACGTTGGCCGTTCGTGCGAGCGCACCTCCGTGGGTCGCTCGAGTCGATGCAGCAGCTCGCTCGCGACGGTGCCGGGACCGTCGGCTTCGTCCGGGCCGCCGTGCAGGAGTCCGACATCCAGCAGCTGCCGCTCCGGCTTCGGTTCCGCTGCGACAGCGATGACTGCCAGGGGCCCCACGAGCTTCCGATCCTCGATCAGGAGCTGCATGAGATGGCCCGCCTATCGCGCGAGCGCCACGGCCAGCAGTGGGCGACGCGGTTCCGCGAGACGTGGGGCCGCGCCTTGTTCGAAAAGTACGATGTCCACATCCTCGTGTCGGCGTACGCACAGTCGCCGGTCAAGTTCTACGTCGCCGGTCTCTTCTATCCGCCGCGCGCGACCGAGGATGCGCATGAGCACCTCCATCACGTCGCGCATCGGGAGCACGTCCGCCCGGAGTCGACCGGCCCATAGGGCCGTCCGCGGGCTACGCGGGTTGCAGCCGTCCGGCGTCGACGTCCGTGCGCTTGCTCCCGATCTCCTCGTGCTTGCCGTGGTAGCCGTGTGGAAAGAGCTTCAGTAGGAAATACGTGCCGGTCGTCGGGTCATCGGTCCCCTCGATGACGAGCGCTGGACCCCAGCGTGACACGAGCTTCTCACCGACCGACGGCTTGGGCTGGTCGCTCTCGAAGCCCTCGCGGTCCCATTGCAGCACCGCAAAGCCGCGAACGACGCGCTCTTCGTCGCCACCTTCATCTGGCCGCCACGCGTGCATCCCGTCGTGCTGGCGCTGGCAGACGGCCGGTGAGGCCGAGAACATCGTGACCCACTTGAAGACGTCCGCATCCTTGGACTGCGCTCCGGACGGAAATGCCTGACGGTGGAGCGGCTCGGCCGCGGTGCAGAGGTAATAGAAGAGCACGGAGCGCATTATGAAGAAATGCGCACGACGATGGTCCAGGTGGCGGGGTCGCGCATCCGCGTCATCGAAGAGGGCAGTGGCCAGCGGGCCGTGCTGTTCGTCCACGGCGTCGGTGGATGGGCCGAGAACTGGACCGAGACGATGGAACGGGTGGCCGCGACGGGGCGCCGGGCCATCGCGTTCGACCTGCCGGGATTCGGCGAAAGCACCCGAGTCCGGGGCGCGCGGTACTTCGATGCACGCGCGCCGTTCTATCCGGCGGTCGTCGACGGCGTCCGTGCGGCGCTCGGCCTCGATCGCCCGCATCTGGTAGGCCACTCGCTCGGTGGCGGGATCGTCGCGGTGACCGTGGTGACGCATCCGTCGGCGTGGCGTTCGATGACGCTCGTCGCTCCGGGAGGCTTCGGGCCTGACATTGCCCTCCTCCTGCGGCTCTTCTCGCTCCCGTTCCTCGGACTGACGGCGTGGCTGCCGCGCCCGAGGTCGGCTGCGCGGGCCGTCCTGCGCTCCTGCTTCCACGACACCTCGCGCATCCCGGCCCATCTTTACGCCGAGGGCGCGCGCTTCGACCGCTCGTCCGGCGAGACCCTCCGGGTCATGCGCTCCGTCGCGACGCTCCGGGGCCTGCGGCCATCGTTACGCGAGGCTTGGCTGCGGCGCGCTGGCGAGTACACCGGTCCGGCGCTCGTCGTGTGGGGCAGCGAGGACGGCATCGTCCCGGCGGCGCACCTTGAGGCCCTCCGGCAGAGCTACCCCGACGCGGAGCTCCGCACGATCGGATCGGCCGGCCATCTCGTGATGCCCGAGCAGCCCGACGCGTTCGCGGCCGCCCTGATCCCGTTCCTCGATCGTGCCGAGCGCTCGGATACCGCATCCGGCGGCGGCCCCGCCTCTAGCATTGCCGCTGGAGTGGCACATCAAGAGCGGTAGCCGCGCTTCCACCGGAGCGCACCTGACGCGTCTGCAGCTCACCGCAGCCGAGATCGTGTCGGATTACCGGCTGGCGTTCCGGTCGCGCGTCGCGAGCGTCTCCGGCCGCCGCGAGGTCCTGACGGGCAAGGCGCCCTTCGGGATCTTCGGGGATGGCAAGGAGGTCGCGCAGCTCGCGATGGCCCGGGTGTTCCGAACGGGAGACTGGAGGACCGGCTACTACCGCGACCAGACGTTCATGTTCGCGACCGGGATGTCCGACCTGCCGAAGTTCTTCGCTCAGCTCTACACGAACACCGACCCCGCCGCCGAGCCGTCATCCGCCGGTCGCCAGATGGTGAGCCATTTCGCGACGCGGCTCGTTGGGCCTGATGGCCGGTGGGCCAACCTCGCGGAGTCGATGCAGTCGGCGTCGGATCTGTCGCCAGTGGCCGCGCACATGCCGCGGGCCCTCGGCCTCGCCTACGCCTCGAAGCTCTACCGCGCCGATCCCGCGCTGCGCGACGCCGCGCCCGGGTTCACGGTGCGGGGCGAGGAGATCACCTTCGCCACCATCGGGAACGCCGGCACCAGCGAAGGCTTGTTCTGGGAGACCGTGAACGCTGCAGGCGTGCTCCAGATCCCCCTGCTGATCTCCGTGTGGGACGACGGCTACGGCATTTCCGTCCCGAACGAGCTGCAGACCACCAAGAGCTCGATCTCGAGCGCGCTCGCGGGATTCCAGCGGGGGCCGGGCGCTGCCGGATTCGAGATCCGCGTGGTCAAGGGTTGGGATTACCCAGCGCTCGTCGACGCGTACGTTGAGGTGGCCGAGGAGGTCCGTCGCGAGCAGCGTCCGGCGCTCGTGCACGTGACCGAGATGACCCAACCGCAGGGCCACTCCACCAGCGGCTCGCACGAGCGGTACAAGACCAAGGAGCGCCTCGCGTTCGAGACCTCCGGCGATCCGATCGCGAAGATGCGCGAGTGGATGCTCGGTGAGCGCGTCGCGAGCGCGGCGGAGCTTGATGCCTTCGAGGACGAGGATCGCAAAGCCGTGGAGTCCGCTCGTGTCGCGGCGTGGGATGCGTACCTCGACCCCATTCGCGCGGAGCTCGATCGCGCGCGCGGCCTCCTCGAGCGGGCGCAACAGGAATCGCCGGACGCCCGCCTGGCGGAGGTCGTCGCGGAGCTCGCGGACCCGCTGGAAGTGAGCCGCCGGGTCGTCCAGTCCTCCGTCCGTCGCGCGCTGTATGTGCTTCGCGGCCGGGAGGGTGCCGCGGCGGGCGCGTTGCGCGCATTCGCGACCGACTACGCGGACCGCAACCGGGAGCGTTACGCATCGCACCTCTACAGCCTGTCGCCTGACTCGCCCCTGAAGGTGTCGCCGATCCCGGCGGCGTACTCAGATCGCTCCGAGTCCGTCGACGGACGCATCGTGCTGCTGCGGAACTTCGACCTCAACTTCGCCCGCGATCGGCGGCTGTTCGTGATGGGGGAGGACGTCGGCCGGCTGGGTGACGTGAACCTCGTCTTCGAAGGGCTGCAGGCGAAGTACGGCGACGCTCGGTTCACCGATACCGGGATCCGGGAAGCCACCATCCTCGGCCAGGGCATCGGTGCGGCCCTGCGGGGGCTGCGGCCGATCGTCGACATCCAGTACCTCGACTATCTGCTGTACGCGCTCGAGCTCGCGAGCGACGACCTCGCGACGCTGCACTACCGCACGGCGGGCGGCCAGAAGGCGCCCGTCATCATCCGGACGAAGGGACATCGCCTGCAGGGGATCTGGCACACCGGATCGCCGATGTCGGTGGTGTTGAACGCGCTCCGTGGCATCTACGTCGCCGTGCCGCGGAACATGGTGCAGGCCGCGGGTTTCTACAACACGTTGTTCCGCGGGGACAATCCGGCCGTCGTCATCGAGGTCCTGAACGGCTATCGCCTGAAGGAGCGGGTGCCCGACAACCTCGGCGAGTTCCG
>JANLWM010000326.1:0-8178 GCA_031364525.1 Chloroflexota bacterium
CCGGCCACCTCCGCTGCCCCGCGAAGGTGCAGGAGACACCCCGGATTGTCCGTCGCGAGCACCGCGGCGCCCGTCGCGCGGACGTTCGCGAGCTTCCGCTCGGCGATCCGCTGCGCGAGCTCCGGATGATCGATGGACGTCGACCCGCCGAACCCGCAGCAGACCTCGCGCTCCCCGAGCTGGCGGACGGGAACGCCGGCACGTTCGAGCAGCCGCTGGCCAGCGTCACCGGACCGCATCACGTTGGTGGTCTGGCAGAACGGGTGCGCCGTGACGACAGGATCGTCCGCGCGGACTGGAAGCTGGGGCGGATCGGCGACGCGATCGAGGAACGTCACGAGGTCGAGCGTGCGCGACGCGAGCCGCTCGGCACGTGCGCGCCACTCCGGTTCGCCCGCCAAGAGCTCCGCGTAGTCGTGCGCGATCGCGATGGCGCAGCTCGCGCCGGCGCTGACGACATGATCAGCACCTTCGAGCGCCGCGATGGTGTGCTTCGCCATCCGCCGCGCGGTCACGCGGTCGCCCGCGTCGAGGGGCGGAAGGCCACAGCAGTGCTGTCCGGCCGGCACGATGACGCGTGCGCCACACGCGCGCAGGAGCTCGATCGCGGCCTGGGCCTGCTCGGGAGCGAAGCGGTCGGCGATGCACTGCATGAAGTACGCGACGGTCAGTCCGCGCGCCCCGCTCATCGACCACGGCCCGTCCACGACCGCCTCGAACGTCCGGCCGAGGAGCGTGTCGCGGGCCGGGGTCACCGCGAGCGCGGGCACGCGCCGCCAGCGGAACGCAGGCGGCAGCGGCAGGCGGAGTGAATGTCCGCGCCGCAGTGGCCGCGACAGGATGGCCAGCACCCGCATCACGACGTCGAAGAGCAGCGGCCTCGACCAGACTGCGAACGCGATGCGCTTCGAGAGCGGAAGGCCGTTCGCCTCGACGACCTTGGCGCGGATCCGCAGGATCTGCTGCGGCAGCGGGATGTCGACCGGGCAGATGGTCGCGCAGGCGTTGCAGCTGACGCACAGGCTCTGCGGGCCGGCGGCGGCCTCGAGCCCGTGATGCGCCGCTGTATTCACGAGCCCGATCGGTCCCGAGTAGATGTGACCGAACACGTGGCCGCCCACGACCTGGTACGACGGGCAGACGTCGGCGCACGCGGCGCAACGGATGCAGCGCAGCACGTCCGTGAACGCCGGATCGTCGTGGAGCTCGGTCCGGCCGTTGTCCACGAGGACGAGATGGATCTCACGGTCCCCGTCGACCCCGGTGATGAAGCTCGTGTAGCTCGTGATCTCCTGCGCGGTCGCGCTGCGCGCGAGGAGCCGCAGCTGCGCGGTCGCATCGGCGAACGTCGGTACGACCTTCTCCCAACCCGCGATCACGATGAGCGTCTTTGGGAGCGTGCTCACGAGATCGCCGTTCCCCTCGTTCGTCACCAGCATCACCGTGCCGGTGTCGGCGATCAGCGCGTTCGCGCCGATCATGCCGGCGTCGGCGTTGATGAAGACCTTCCGCAGCTCACTGCGGGCGAGCGCGACCATCGCGCCGATATCGTCCGGGTCCACGTCGGTTTGGGACTCGGCGCCGAGCAGAGCCGCTACCTGCTGGCGGCTCTTGTGGATCGCGGGCATGACCATGTGGCTCGGCGTCTCATGCGCGAGCTGAATGATCCATTCGCCAAGGTCCGTCTCGACGACGGTGATGCCGGCGTCCTCCAGGTGGTGATTGAGGAACACCTCCTCAGCGACCATGGACTTCCCTTTGGCGAAGAGCTTGACCTCGCGCTCGCTCAGGAGCCGCAACACGATCGAGCGGGCGTCGGCAGCGGTCGGCGCCTCGTGCACCACGCCGCCTCGCGCGACGAACGCTCGGGTGAACCGGTCGCGCGCCGCGCGGGGATCGGCAAGCACGCTGTCCTTGGCGGCGACGAGGCGCGCCTTCGACGCGCTGAACGATGGCGCAGTGGCCCCGAGCGACGGACCCTCGTCACCGAGTCGCGTGAACGCGGCATCCCGAGTGAGGCGCCAGGCCCGTTGGAACGCGAGAAGGTTGTCGCGCAGCCGCGGGTCGGCGAGCGCCTTGCGGTAGCGGTCCTTGAACGGCGCGATCAGGAAAGCGGTCCTTCGACGAGGATCACGTGCAGCTCGCGAGGCCCGTGGACGCCGACGGTGAGCGCGCGCTCGATGTCCGCCGTTCGGCTGGGACCGGTCATGAGCGTCACATAGGGATGGCCCAACGCCACCAGCGCCGAGATGCGCTGGAGCGCGACGTCGAGCGTCGGCGCGAGGTCATCACCCGGGACCAGGAGCCACAGCCGCTCGGCGAGCAGGCACCGGCCGCGTTCATCGCGAGGCAGCGATACGGCGACCGAGCCGGTCTCGGCGACCGCGAAGAGCGCGATCGCGCTCTCATCCCCCGTTTCGCGGCCGACGGCGTCGCGTGCCGATGGGCCATCCGCCGCTCGCGTGACGACCGCTCCGACGGCCGTGGCCTTACGCGCGAAGTGATCGCGAAGGTCCGCGCTCACGCCCCCCGCTCGAACCGGTCCGTGGCCTCGTTCCAGCGGAACAGCAGCCGCGTGTCGGGTCTGCCGGCGGTGACCCCTCGGATCTCGTGAACCGTGCTGACCACCCGGCGCGTCGGCCGCTCCCACTCGCCGAGCGAGCGGATGTAGACGATGAGCGAGACCCGCGCTGCGTCGGCATCGGGGACCCCGCAGCCGCCGCAGATGATCTTGAACGCCTCCTCCGGATCGGGCGCGTGCAGCGCCGTGGCGAGCGCCGCGCCCGCGGCGATACCGGCGAAGGCCTGCCGCACCGGCTCGCCCCAGACGTATCCGACGGAGTGCGCGCCTCGGCTGAGCTCCGGGACGACGAGATAGCCGTTCTTCGCGCGCGGGATGAGCGCGCTCACCGCATCTCCGTCATACCCGAGGGTGACCACCGGGCCGCGCTGCTCGGCGAGCATCGCGTGCATCGTGGTCGTCTTTCCCGCGAGGCGAGGCACCGCCATGACGATGAAGCTCCGGTGGGCCATCGCGGTGTCGCGAAGCAGATCCGCGATCTCCTGCGACATGGTGCCGTTCGCCACCTGATCGGCGAGTCGGATCTCGGCATCTGCCATTCGCGGAACAGTACTCGGCGGAAATGGACCGCGCCCGCCTCGTGGGCGGGCGCGGTAGGCGAAGGAGGGAGGATGGTGTGGCGGTATTAGCGGTGAGGACCCGCAGCGGGCCGGGTCGAGTCGACGAGCTGCGTCATGCGGGCCACCAGACCGGCCTCGAGGTTCGTCGCCTGATCCGCGGTGAGCTTGCCGTCTGTCTTCGCCTTCCCGATGGCGGCCTTCGCGTCATTCACGAGTGCTTGGATGAGCGCGTCGCGGGTCTTGCCCGACGCGGTCGCGACCGCGGCGAGCGTCTGGCCGCCCTGGATCTTCGTGCGCAGATCGGCGGTCGTCGTGCCGAGGAATGTTGCCGCGGCCGCGAGGGGATCGCCCTGCAGATCGAAGCCGCGTCCGAAGCCCGGGCCGCCCATCCCACCGGGGCCACCAGGGCCACGAGAAGCGGATCCACCTGGACCGGCGATGCCCTTCTGATCGACGAAGGTGCCGATGCTCGTCTGCTCGGCGGCAACGAGGGCCGCGACCAGACCGTCACGGGTCTTGCCGTTGGCGGTCGCGACCTCCGTGAGGCTCTTCCCGGCAGCGAGCTGGGTGCGGATGTCGGCGACGGGGATCCCGATGTAGGTCGCAGCGGCAGTCAATAGGTCCGCGCCGCCACGACCACCGTTGTCGCCGAGACCCGGTGTGCCGCCACCGATGAGCGCGGCGAGCTGGGTGTCCGCCCAGGGCTGGGCGGCGTCGGCTGAGGCTGCGTTCGAAAGAAGCGCTGCGCTCGCGATGCCACCCGAGAGCACGAGGGCGACACCGGCCGCGATGAGTCCACGTTCGACGTTCTTCATGGGTCCCTTCTCCTTATCGGTCTCGTACGAGCAGTACGCCATTGTTCGGAGGCCACGTCATGAGCGCCCGATAAGAAACCTGCACCACCGGTCCGTTCTTAGGGCCTTCTTAGGCCGCTCCACCAGGGAGGTTCGTAGACTCGCGCCATGAACGTCCTCCTGGTCGAGGACGACCCGTCGGTCAGGGGCGCGGTGGAGCGGGCGCTCCGTCACGCCGGTCACACCCCATCGGTCGCCGCGGACGGCCTCCGGGCGCTGGAACAGGTGACGGCCACCCCGTTCGACGCGGTGATCCTCGACCTCGGGCTTCCCGGACTTGATGGACTCGAGGTCTGCCGGCGGCTGCGCGGGCAGGGCGACACCGTACCGGTGCTCATGCTGACGGCCCGGGCCGCGGTCGCCGAGCGCGTCGCCGGCCTCGACGCCGGTGCCGACGACTATCTCGTGAAGCCATTCGCGCTCGACGAGCTGCTCGCGCGCCTCCGCGCGTTCGAGCGGCGCGCACCAGCCAACGGCAAGGCTCGCGGACAGCTGCGGTTCGCCGGCCTGATCATCGACCGGGATGCGATGACCTGCGCCCGTTCCGGACGGGAGATCCCGCTGACCCGCACCGAGTACCAGCTACTCGAGCTGCTCACCGCGAATCAGGGCAAGGTCCTCAGTCGCGATGTGATCTTCGACAAGGTCTGGGGGTACGACTTCGGCCCGGAGTCGAATTCCCTGGACGTCTACATCGGCTATCTCCGCCGCAAGCTCGAGGCCGGCGGCGAGCCGCGGATCATCCACACCGTGCGGGGCGTGGGCTATGTCATGCGCGAGCACCAGTGAGCTTCCGGCTTCGGGTCACCCTCCTTGCCGCCGCCGCCGTCGCGATCGCGGTCGTCGGTGCCGCGGTCCTGATGTTCGTCGTGCTGCAACAGCAGCTTCTCGTGCAGATCGATCAGTCCCTCCAGGCAGCGTCGCAGACGGCGCGCCAGACCGGACCGCGAGGAGGGGGCCTGCCGCGCGGCTTCCCGCCCCTGGGCGACCGGAACGTCACGACCGGTCGCGCCGACGTCCTCGCCCAGAGCATCGATGCGTCGGGCAAGGTCATCCGCGCCGACCTGAACCAGGCCGACCCGTCCCTGGCGACCCCGTTCGCCCGCCAGATCGCCGCGACCCAGACGGGAGAGGGCTTCTTTGATGCGACCGCGGCTGACGGCTCACATGTCCGCGTATATGCGGTGGCGATCGGGAATGGGGCGGCCCTCGAGGTCACGCGCTCACTCGAAGATGTCGATGCGGTCCTCATCGAGACTCGCAACCGGCTCACGCTCGTCGCACTTGGGGGCGTGCTCCTCGCGGCCGCACTCGGCACGCTCGTCGCGCGGGCCGCGCTCGCGCCGGTCGCCCAGCTCACGACCGTCATCGAGGAGGTGGCAAGGACTCGGGATCTGTCCCGCCGTGTCGCCGCCACGGGTCACGACGAGCTGAGCCGGCTCGCTGCCGGATTCAACGAGATGCTCATCGCGCTGGAGGTGTCCCTGCGCCAACAGCGCCAGCTCGTGGCGGACGCGTCACATGAGCTGCGGACCCCGCTCACCAGCCTGCGCACGAATCTCGAGATGCTCGCTCGAGGGCAGCCCACTGACCTGACCGAGCGGGACATGGTCACCAGGGACCTCGTCCTTCAGCTGGAACGGATGTCAACGCTCGTCGCCGACCTCATCGACCTCGCGCGTGATGAAGAAGCGCAGCTGCCGGTCGAGGACCTGCGCCTCGACGAGGTCGTCGACGATGCCCTCGCGGGGGTCAGAGGCCGCTATCCGAACGTGCGATTCACTTTCTCAAGCCGGCCGTGCACGGTCCATGGTGTCCGGTCGCGGATCTCCCGTGCGGTCACGAACCTGCTCGACAACGCCGGGAAGTGGAGTCCGGCCGGCGGCACGGTCGAAGTAGCGGTCGCAGAAGGCGAGGTGAGCGTCGGCGATCACGGCCCGGGCATCGCCCCCGAGGATGCGCCGCATGTCTTCGACCGCTTCTGGCGCGCGAGCAACGCGCGGCATCTCCCGGGCTCTGGTCTCGGACTGTCCATCGTGAAGGACGTCGCCGAAAAGCACGGCGGCTCGGTGACCCTGGAACCGGTGGCTGGAGGGGGCGCGCGCTTCCGGCTCCGCCTGGTCGGCTGAGGCGTTCGCCGTCGTCGCGTGCCGGTCGTAGGATCGGTCGATGGTCATCAATGCGCGGACGATCCGGTGCGAACACCGGGCGCAGATCGCGCCGGTCCGGCCGGACGGCGCGGGATGCGCAGAGTGCATCGCTCGTGGCGACGAGTGGGTCCATCTTCGGATGTGCCTGACCTGCGGCGCCGTGCGCTGCTGCGACTCCTCGCCCAATCAACATGCCAGCGCCCACGCCCGGCACGGCGGTCACCCGATCGTGCGCTCGATGGAGCCGGGCGAGGACTGGATGTGGTGCTACGTGGACGAGGTCTACATCGAACCGGCCTGAGATCACCGCGGCCTACGGCCGCGTCCGCTCTCGTTCATCACCGCGGCCTACCGGCCGCGTCCGCTCAAGGCTGCTGTAGTGGCTATCGCGTGCCGAGCGTGACCACCAGGGCGATGATCACGAAGCTGACCAGAAAGATCGGGATCGCCAGTGCGGCAAAGACCACGTGATCCTGTTGCCGGTACTGCGGATCGGGTTCATGGGACGAGGGCGTTCCGTGTGCGGCCATCGCCGCAAGCCTAGCCTGTAGCGATGGAAGGGGCGATCCTGGTCTGGTTCCTCGTCGGTGCCGGTATCGCTGCGGGCGCGTTCATTCTGGCCCGCTCCGCGATCCAGATCGCGTCCGTCGGGTACAGCGTCCTTGAGAAGCGCCTCGACCCCCGGGTCGCGACCCGACAGACCATCCTCTTGACGCTCGCAGCCCTCGCCGCACTCGTCGCGACCTCGATCATCGCCGGGATCGCGATCCTCGCGATGCTCCAGGGGCTCATCAACGCGAGCGGACTGAACTAGCTACATCGTCTTTGGCGCATCCGGCTGCGGCGGCCGGGGCTGGAGTGGCTGGTCGATCGGCTGACCGCCGGGTCCCTGCTCGGACGATGGCGGCAGCTGCTCACCGGGTCGCGGCGGCAGCGGACCTTGTGGGTTCATGGCTGGCCTCCCTCTATCTGGTCCCGCGCGGGATCGGATATCCATCCCGCAGATGACGTGCCAGCAAGCTGCGTCACCAGCGCCTGCACGCGTTCGCCGATGCCGTCACGTACGGCGCGAAATGCGGCAAGCCGCTGCTCATCGGTCCCCCCGGCGAGGGCGGGATCCGGGAACTGCCAGCGCAGCTGGACCCTCGCTCCGGGAGGGATCGGGCAATTCGCGTCACAGACGGTGACGCACACATCAAAGGATCCCGAGAGCTCCTCGACTGATCTACTGGGCTGCGCCGAAATATCGATACCGATCTCCCGCATCGCGGCGACGGCGAGCGGGTGCACCGCGCTCGCGACGGTGCCCGCGCTCTCGGCCGTGAACTGCTCGCCGCCGAGAGCGCGTAGGAATCCTTCCGCCATCTGCGAACGCGCGGAATTGTGGCCGCAGAGGAACACGACACGGGTCACGGCCCCAATGGTCGCAGCCCGCAGCCTTGACTACTCGGGGAGCTTGAGCTTCTTCTCGGGGTGGATCATGTCGGGGTCGTCGCCGATGGCGTCCTTGTTCAGCTCGTAGATCTCTTTCCACCGGCCCGCATCGCCGAGCTGCTCCTGCGCGATGTCCGAAAGCGTGTCGCCGCCCTTGATCGTGTACGACTTCTCGGCGACCTTCTCGTCGGCGGACACCTTGTCGCTGCCCTCGACCTTCGTGTACTCGCGGGCCTTGTACTGCGTGTCCTCGGCCGGAGTCTCCGGTGCGGTGTCCGTTTCCTTGGCCATGACATCCTCCTGGGCGCGGTGACGCGCCATCTTGTGCGGACGGGTTGCATTTTCAGTGCCGAGGCCCGGCCCTAGCGAATCTCTATCGTCCGACCATGCGTTCAGGTCCGCTGCGCCACAAGTGGTTCGCATGGTTCACCGGGACGGTGACCTCGGGCTCGATCGGCGACGAGATCCAGCGGCTCGCGCTCCCGCTCCTCGTCCTCGACCTGACGCACGACATCGGTGCGGCGGCCACATTGCGGGTCGTCGAGAGCGTTCCCTACGTCCTGTTCGGCGCGTTCGCGGGCGCGCTCATCGACCGGTCG
>JANLWM010000351.1:0-4076 GCA_031364525.1 Chloroflexota bacterium
ATCTTCGAGCCAGCCGGCTTCACGCTGTTGACCCATCGCCGGTTCCAGCTCGGGCTGAACAACCTCTTCGTCTTCGAGCGGCGCGCGACGGACTAGGCCGGCTGCGGCACCTTCGGGGCGACCGACAGGAAGTTCGCCATCAGCTCCTCGAACTCCGGCGAGACGTACTGCTCGATGCCGCCCGTGTCGGCGAGGTGCGCGATCTGCGGATCGATCGGGATCCGCGCCATCAGCGGCGCGTTCGCCGCGATCACGAGCTTGAGACCCTGCGAGGGTCCGAACACCTCGTTGCGCGAGCCATCGGGCATCGAGACGTAGGCCATGTTCTCGACCACGCCGAGGATGTCACCACCGAGCTGCTTCACCAGACGCACGGCCTTGGTCACGACCATCGTCGCGAGCGCCTGCGGCGTCGTGACGAGCACGACCCCGGCGATCGGGAGCGCCTGCATCACGGTGAGCGGCGCGTCGCTGGTACCCGGCGGCAGGTCGACGATGAGGTAGTCGAGCTCGCCCCACGCGACATCGCTGAAGAACTGGCGGATCGCGCCGGAGACCATCGGACCGCGCCAGATGACCGCTTCCTCTTCGCCCGGGAGCAGGAGGTTCATCGACATGATCGGGATCCCGCCTTTGGAGTACGACGGCTTCAGGGTGTTCGGACCGGCCACGCCCGGCTTCTCGCGCACGCCGAACATCCGCGGGATGCTCGGGCCGGTGATGTCGCCGTCGAGGATGCCAACGCTCATGCCCCGGCGCCGCAGGCCCACAGCGAGCAGTCCGGCGACAAGGGACTTCCCCACGCCGCCCTTCCCGGACATCACGGCGATCACGCTCTTGATGCCCTTCTGCTCGGCCATGCCCTTGACCTTCATCCCGCCACCGCCGGACGCGACCGCGGACGCGTCGGGGAGACCCTCCGGCAGCTTGCCGGTCGCGGCGAACGTGTTGAGGTCGCGCAAGAGCTCGTCAACATTCACGCGGCCGCCGCCATGGCCGGTCGCGCCCTGGAGGACCGATTCGCTCTTGCTGATCGCGCACGACGCGCAGCCGAGCCCGTAGCGCGCGAAGATGCGCGCGGTGTCGGGCCAGCGTTCGGTCACGGAAGCGATGGTCATGTCGGAGGTGATCGCGTCGGCCACGGGGGCTCCTTACAGGGGCGTGCTGACGCGAAGTATAGGTGTGTGTGCGTCCGCTGAGGGGCCGGTCACGAGGCCGCTCACTTCGCAGCGAGTGGGAGGAACAGGACGAACCGGACCGCTTTGGACGCGGCCTCGCGACGATGATCGAGCCGGCCGTGATGGGCCTTCACGATCATGCGCGCGAGCTCGAGACCGATCCCGCCGCCATCGTCACCGGCGGGCGACGTGAACGGTCCCGCGCCGGCGGAGATCGTGAGCTTCGCGCTGCCGCTCTCGCGGCGCAGATCGATCGTCACCTCGGAAGCACCCGCGCTGGCGCGCGCGGCGGCGAACAGGCCGCTGATCGCCTGGCGGAGCCGATCTTCGTCGCCCTCGACGTCGAACGAGCCGGTCGACAACGTGATCGGCATGCGCGGGCCGCCGGACTGGCGCGACCGGAGATCCTCGACGACGGCGCGGATGTCGACCGGTCGGTGCTTCAGCCAGAGATCACCTGTTTGCAGCTGGCCGAGCGACACGAAATCGCGGCTCAGGAACTCGAGGTCCTGGGCCCGCTCGATGAACGGCAGCAGCTCCGATGCGCTCGCGCCGCCCAGGTCCTGCAGTGCCCGAAGCCCCGTTGCGAGCTCGTGCCCCGGGCCCGCAAGCTCGTGCTCGAGCACGCGCATGAAGTGCGATCGCTGCGCGTCCAGCGTACGGAGCCGCTCGCGCTCGCGGCGCACGAGGTCCAGGAGGACGGCGGCGAGCACGAACACGAGCAGCCGGCTGGACGCATTCCAGACGGTGGGCCAGATCGTGCCGAGCCGCGACTGGGCGGCGTCGGCAAGGAACCATGCGACGCCGGAGGAGAATGCCGTGAGCAGCCCGGGGCCACGACCGAGCAGCCACGCGGCCGGGACGACGCCCAGCAGGTAGAAGAACCCGAAGCCGTAGTCGGGGCCGGTGGCGAGGTCGAGCACGAAGATGACGAGCACGACGAGCAGCCAGAAGAGCGTTCCCTGTACGAACCGGGAGCGGATGTCTACACCCCCCCGACGAGGCGCGTGACGGCGAAGATGAAGACCGCTCCGGCGACCGTACCGACCATGACGAGATCGCCTCGACCCTTGCGGTGGGCTTCGGGCAGGAGCTCGGCCGCGCCGACGTACAGGAAAAAGCCGACGAACGACCCGAGGATCGCTCCAAGGACCGGACCCTCGATCGTCAGGAAGAGCGCCACGATCGCGCCGATGACCGGAGCCGCTGCGTCGATGAGGAGCCAACGGAACGCCGTCGCGCGCGTGGCGCCGTTGGCCAGAAGCACGCTGACGGTCGCGATGCCGTCCGAGAAGTCATGGAGGATCACGACGACCGCGACGAGGATCCCAAGCTCGACGCTCGCGTGGAACGAGGCGCCGACCGCGACGCCGTCGAGGAAGCTGTGGACCGACATGCCACCCGCGCCGATCGCGCCGACGTGCTCGTGCCGCTCCACGGGGTGCCCCGCCTCGTGCCCGACATGCAGCAGGGTGATGCGCTCCAGTAGGTAGAAGACGAGGAAGCCGATGCCCGCGAAGAGCATGGCGTCATCGATCGAACCGAGCGCCTTGGCCGATTCGGGAGCAAGGTCGAAGAACGCCGCACCGATGCGCACCCCGGCGCCGAGCGCGATGATGAAGCCCAACTGTTTCGTGCTGCGGAGCGCGACGATGCCGCCCCCGAGCGTCGACAGGAACGTCGCGGCGACGACCGCGAAGACGGTCATGCGGTCCTCCAGCCCAATGCTGCGCTCAATGTACCGATACGGGCCTCCGGTCCGCGAGCAGCACCGCCACGGCGGTCGTGATCGGGACGCAGAGCACCAGGCCGATGCTCGCGACGAGCACCGACAAGATCGAGATCACGATCGTCTCGCTGTTGAGCGCCACCGACAGAGGGACCGCGCCCAACGAGAGCAGCACGATGAGCGGCATCGATCCGCCGAAGTACGCAAGTGCGAGCGTGTTGATCAGCGACCCGATGTGGTCGCGGCCGACATTGAGCGCGCTCGCGTAGAGCCGGGCACCGCGCATCTCGTCGTGGGCGGCGGCCAGCTCGAACGTCGCCGACGCCTGCCCGATCCCCATGTCCACGAGTGCCCCGAGCGAACCGACGATGATCCCCGCGAGCACGAGCCGATGCAGGTCGATCCGTCCACCGGAGCCGATGGCAAGGAACACGGACTCCTCCGATCCAAGGCCGGTGATGTGCGCGACCGCGAGGGTCAACGCCGCGAGCGTGACCACGATGAACAGGCACGTGGCCGTGCCGATGAGCGCGGCCAGGCTCTTGCGATTGAGTCCATGCACGACGAAGACGGTGACGCCGAGCACCGCGACCGCTCCGGCGAGCGTCGCGACGAGCGGGTCGTCGCCGCGTCGCACGGCAGGCACGATCGCGAAGAGGAACACCGCGATGCTCCCAGCGAGACCGGCAAGTGAGGCCAGCCCCCGCCACCGAGCGACCGCGATGAGCGCGACGATGAGGATGACCGCGAAGGGCGCGAGCGACGGCAGCCGCACGACCTCTTCGATCGCGTACTGCCGCGTGTCGCCGTCACCGCGGCGCTGCGACACGAGCACCCGATCCCCGGCCGCCAACAGGCCGTTCGCGTTGAGCGCGTTCTGGCCGCCCCACTCCAGCGTCACGTGATCGCCCCGGTACAGGCCGCCGTCAAGCTGGACCTCGAGCGTCTGGAACGGCTGACCCGGGAGGCCCGGCTGACCGACGACCCGATTTCCCTGCGACACGACGCGGACCACGTGCGCGTCGATGACGCTCGAGACCTGGCCCGTGTTCCAGTCCGCGCACGAGCCGAGCAGCGTCGCCGCGAGCGCGAACAGCACCCAGCGCATCGCTAGATCCCCAGCACGCCCTGGGCCGCGAGGCGAAGCGCGACGATCACGAGCGCGATCG
>JANLWM010000375.1:0-21251 GCA_031364525.1 Chloroflexota bacterium
CGACCGGGAAGTTCGAGGGCTTCGACATCGACATCGCCCGTGAGCTCGCGAAGGGCATCTTCGGCGCGCAGGCCAACATCGATGACGTCATCGAGTGGACCCCGGTCGTGTCGGCCACGCGCATCCCGACGCTCCAGGACAGCAAGGCGGACATCGTCATCGCGACGTTCACGATCAACGAGGATCGGAAGAAGCAGATCGACTTCTCATCCGTGTACTTCAAGACAGGCCAGAAGATCCTGGTGAAGAAGACCGACACGTCGGTCACGAAGGTCGAGGACCTCGTGAACAAGACCGTCTGCGCGGCGAAGGGCTCTACGAGCGAGACGAATCTTCGGGCGAAGGGTGTCACGAAGCTTCTTCTCCTCGACACGTACCCGCCGTGCCTCCTCGCGCTCCAGAACGGGCAGGCGGACGCGATCTCGACCGACGAGACGATCCTGTTCGGTCTGGTGAAACAGGACCCGAACATGAAGATCGTGGGGTCGTACTTCTCCGAGGAGCCGTACGGCATCGGATTCAACAAGGGCCGTGTCGGATTCCAGGCATGGATCGACGCAGAGCTCAAGAAGATGATCGATGACGGACGCTGGGCGAAGATCTACAAGCAGTGGATCACGCCTGTCTCCGGTGACGAGAAGAAGAATCCCGAAGGGAAGTAGGCGCTAGCCGTGCCGGGCGGCATCATCTTCGAGTTCCCGGATCTCTATCTGTTCCCGAGCGGGCTGTGGCTGACGGTGCAGCTGTCGGTCATCAGCCTGCTCGGGAGCGTGGTCATCGGCACCGTCGTAGCGGTCTTCCGCATCTCGCCGCTCGCTCCGTTCCGTTGGATCGGGACGGGGTTCGTCGAGTTCTTCCGCAACACCCCGCTCCTGGTGCAGCTGTTCTTCCTCTTCTTCGCCGCACCGATCGTCGGCATCCGCTTCTCTGACGACCCGTTCGAGTTCAACTTCCGCGCAGCCCTGCTTGGCCTGTCGCTCTATCACGCTGCGTATGTGGCCGAGATCGTGCGCGGGGGCCTTCTCGGGGTGGACAAGGGCCAGATCGAGGCGGGGCGCTCGCTCGGGCTCTCCTACGTCCAGATGCTTCGCTACATCCAGATGCCGCAATCGTTCCGGGCGATCATCCCGCCGCTCGGGAACATCTTCATCGCCCTCGTCAAGAACACGTCGCTCGCCACGACCATCGGTGTCGCTGAGCTTCTCAATGCCGGTGACATCGTCGAATCCCGGACGTTCCGCACCGTCGAGGCCTATGTCGCGGTCGCGCTCCTGTACCTGGTGCTCACCATCCCGATGGGCGTTGGGGTGAACTGGCTCGAACGCCGGCTGCGCGTGGCCCGCTGATGCGTCCCGACACCTGGTACCTCTTCGCCGATCCGGCGATCCTCCGGTACTTCGCGAGCGGCCTGCTGGATACGGTCATGCTGTCGGTCGCGGCGATCGGTGTGTCGCTCGCCGTCGGCCTGCTCTTCGCGCTCCTTCGCCTTTCCACCCGCTGGTACCTCCGCTGGCCCGCGATCGCGTACATCGAGTCGATCCGCGCGCTGCCGGTGTTGCTCCTCATCGTCTACTTCGGCATCAAGGGCTCCGCCCTGTTCAAGCCATTTCTTGGCGATGACTTCGAGCTCTCGCGCTTCTGGGCTGGGGTGCTCGGCCTCGCGATGTACACGAGCGCGATCCTTGCCGAGATCATCCGGGCCGGGATCGTCAGTCTGCCCCGGGGTCAGACCGAGGCCGCGAGAGCGCTCGGCCTCTCGTATCCGAAGACCATGCGCCACGTCGTGCTGCCGCAGGCCCTGCGGCTGATGGTCCCTGCGATGGTGTCGCAGCTCACGACCATCATCAAAGACACCTCGCTCGTCGGCACGATCGGGGTGAGCGAGCTGCTTCGTCAGGGCCGCACCCTGTACACGACCTACTTCAACCCGATCGAGGTGTTCCTGTTCGTCGCGGTGATCTACTTCATCATCTGCTTCACGCTGTCGCAGCTGTCGCGCCGTCTCGAGCTGGGGCGTGCGCCGGCGGCCATCAAGGACCTCCAGCTGCGCGACGGGGCCGCGTGATGGCCAGGCAGCGCGGCGCCACGGTCGAGTTCCGCGACGTCACGAAGCGCTACACGGATCAGGTCGCGGTCGACGGACTGTCGTTCATCGTCCCTGCAGGCAAGATCTGCATCCTTGTCGGTCCGAGCGGGTCGGGCAAGACCACGTCGCTGAAGATGGTGAACCGGCTCATCGAACCCACGGCCGGCGCGATCCTCATCGATGGGACGGACATCCTGCAGGAAGACCCGGTGCAGCTGCGGCGGCGCATCGGGTACGTCATCCAGCAGGTCGGGCTGTTCCCGCATCAGACCATCGAGGAGAACGTCGGTACGGTGCCGCGGCTCCTCGGCTGGACCACTGCCCGGATCCGGGCCCGGTCCACCGAGCTGCTCGAGCCGGTGGGGCTCGACCCCAAGCGGTACGCGGCGCGCTATCCGGCGCAGCTGTCCGGCGGTGAGCGGCAGCGGGCCGGCGTCGCGCGCGCTTTGGCGGCGGACCCGCCGGTGATGCTGATGGACGAGCCCGTCGGGGCGGTCGATCCGATCGTCCGCGATCGGCTGCAGGCGGAGCTGCTGCGGATCCAGCGCGATCAGGGGACGACCGTGCTGTTCGTGACCCATGACATCGATGAGGCGATCCGTCTCGGCGACCGCATCGCGATCATGAAGGACGGCAAGCTCGTGCAGTACGCCCCGCCCGGCGAGCTGCTCGCGCATCCGGCGAATGAGTTCGTCGCGCAGTTCGTCGGCTCGGACCGCGGGTTGAAGCGGCTCGGGCTGCTGACCGCGGGCGGCGCGGATCTCGACGCGGGGGTCGACCGGGCCGGGGTAGATCCGCGTGCGCCCGAGCTCACCGCGTCGACGACGCTGCGGGATGCCCTCGCGGTGATGCTCGAGCGTGCGGTCCAGCAGGCCCCGGTCGTCGACGACCAGGACGGCCGATACCTCGGCGTGCTCACGCTCGCGCAGATCTCGAAGATGCTCGGAAGCCAGGCATGACCGAGGGAGAGCCGCTCATTCGCTGGGACTGGATCGGGTCGCATCTGGACGAGATCGGCTTTCGCCTGTTCCAGCACGTCGAGCTCACCGCGATCGCCATCATCGTCGGCTTCATCATCGCCTTCGTCCTCTCGCTCCTGATCCTTCGGATCCCGCGGATCGAGGGGCCGGTGACGTGGGTGACGGGAACGCTGTACACGATCCCGAGCCTCGCACTCTTCGCGCTGCTCATCCCGTACACCGGGCTCACGGTCCTGAGCGCCGAGATCGGCCTCGTGAGCTACACGCTCCTCATCCTCATCCGCAACATCGTTCGAGGCATCCGCGACGTGCCAGCCGATGTCCTCGAGGCCGCGACCGGCATGGGCTACGACCAGCGCGACCGCTTCTGGCGGGTCGAGGTGCCGCTCGCGACCGCGGTGATCATGGCCGGCGTGCGCGTCGCGACCATCAGCACGATCGGCCTCGTGACCGTCACCGCGCTCATCGGTCAGGGTGGCTTCGGCTTCCTCATCCTCATCGGGATCCAGCGCTTCTTCAGCACCGAGCTCATCGTCGGCGCCGTGTGCTCCGTGTCGCTCGCCATCTTCGCCGACGCGATGCTCGTGTTGCTGCAGCGCCGGCTCACCCCGTGGACCCGGGTGGCCCAGTGAACATCTTCGTCGACACATTTGCGTGGTTCTCCGATCCCGCTCACTACACGGGGAGCGACGCGGTGCAGGTCCGGGTCTTCGAGCACCTCGAGCTCTCCGCGCTCGCGGTCCTCATTGCTGCGGGGATCGCCCTTCCGATCGGGCTGTATCTGGGACATACCGGCAGGCTCGCGTTCATCGCGCTGAACGTGGCGAATGTCGGCCGGGCGCTCCCGTCGCTCGCCCTCCTGGCGTTCGCATTGCCGATCGCGTTCTCGCTCGGCCTCGGCCTTGGCTTTTGGCCGACGCTCATCTCGCTGATCCCGCTCGCGCTGCCGCCGATCATGACGAACGCGTACGTTGGGATCCGCGCGGTGGATCGGGACGTCATCGAGGCGGCGCGCGGCATGGGCCTCTCCGAGCGGGGCATCCTTCGCACCGTCGAAGCCCCCCTGGCGCTCCCGCTGATCCTGTCCGGTCTCCGAACGGCCTCGGTGAACGTGGTGGCGACGGCCACCCTCGGCGCGCTCGTCGCCGGCGGCGGCCTCGGGCGGTACATCGTCGATGGCCTCGCCCTCCAGGAATACGACCGCTTGTTCGCCGGAGCGCTCCTTGTTGCGACGCTCGCCATAGTGGTCGAGGTCGCGTTTGGGCGATTCGAGGCCCGGGCGGTCTCGCCGGGATTACGGGGCCGAGCCGAAGCGTTGTGAGGATGTCCCCGTCAAAGACGGGGATACTGTCACGCGTGGCCGAGAGCCTGAGCGCTGCGGCCGGAAGGAGCCCTACATGCGCGGAACCGTTCGCATCGCGATCGCCCTCGTGGTGGCAGCCCTCGTCGCAGGTGCCTGCGGCGGCACCACCGGCGGCACCGGTACGGCCACGAAGCCGACGGTCAAGGTGGGGTCCACCAACTTCTACGAGCAGGGCATCCTTGCGGAGGCCTACGCCCAGATCCTCGAGAACAGCGGATATACGGTCGAGCGCAAGTTCAACCTCGGCAACCGCGAGATCGTCCAGCCGGCCCTCGAGTCCGGACAGATCGATCTCGACGCCGAGTACCTCGCCACGCTGCTGACCTTCGTCGACAAGACCGCGAAGGCCTCGACGGATCCGAAAGAGACCGCCAGGCTGCTGCAGACCGCGCTCTCCGCGAAGAAGCTGACGGTCCTTGACGCAGCCGCCGCGACGGACCAGAACGGGTTCGTCGTCACGAAGGACACCGCTGCGAAGTACAACCTGAAGAAGCTCAGTGACGTCGCGGCCGTCGGCAGCCAGCTCGTGCTCGGCGGACCGCCGGAGTGCCCGAGCCCGACCCGACCGTTCTGCATCCCGGGACTCAAGGGCACCTACGGCATCACGTTCAAGGACTTCAAGCCGCTCGACGCGGGCGGACCGCTCACCGTCGCCGCGCTCGACGGCAAGCAGATCGATGTCGGCCTCCTCTTCACCAGCGACCCGACGATCGTCGCCAAGGGCTACGTGCTCCTCGAGGACGACAAGCGCTTGCAGCTCTCGGACAACATCGCCCCAGTGGTGCGGGATGACCTGCTCGCGAAGGACGATGGAACGATCAAGAAGCTGCTCAACAGCCTGAGCGCCAAGCTCTCGCAGGATGAGCTCAACGGCATGAACAAGCTCGTGTCCGTGGACAAGAAGGACCCGAAGGACGTCGCCAGGGACTGGCTGAAGAAGCAGGGCTTGATCAAATAGCAGACCTGAGCAGATCTGCCGGCGCGCCCGCACCGACCATGTTCGACTTCGTGATCATCGGTGCGGGCGCCGCCGGCGAGGCCGCGGCCCACCTCGCCCGCGGCCGCGGCGCTTCCGTCGCGGTCATCGATCGAGATCTCTTCGGTGGCTCGTGCCCGTACTGGGCGTGCATGCCATCGAAAACGCTGCTCCACGCCGCCGAAGTGAAAGCGCATGGCGGCGACTACGCCTGGTCCAAGGCCTCGGACCGGCGCGACTACATGATCAACCGCATCAAGACCGACTACCCGAACGACGGGAGTCACGTGCACGCCCTCGAGAAGGCCGGCGTCGCGGTGTTCAAGGGTGTCGGTCGGCTCGCCGGACCGGGGAAGGTCATCGTGACGCACGGTGACCAGACCCACGACCTTCGCGCGAAGGACGTGCTCATTGCCGTCGGTTCGGTCGCGAAGATCCCGAAGCTCGACGGCCTCGACGCCGCCGGCTACTGGACCAACGCTGAGGCGACGGCATTGCGCGAGCTGCCGAAGAGCATCGTCATCCTCGGCGCCGGACCGTCGGGCGTGGAGATCGCGCAGTACCTCGCCCGCTACGGCGTGCGCACGGCGATCGTCGGTCGGGTCAACCCAACGGACCATCCGCTGAGCTCAGCGTTCATCGCAGAGACGCTCCGGCGTGACGGGGTCGACGTCAGGGACACGGCCCGGGCCGCGCGGATCCGCGCGCAGGCGGGTCCCGACGGCGAGCACGTCGTGGAGCTGTCGGATGGCACGAGCGTGTCGGGCGCGATCATCCAGCTGTCGGTCGGGCGCTCCTCCGCTAAGGCTCTGGCTGCGGTCGGGCTCGACACCGTCGGTGTGGCGTACGACGGCGCGGATCAGATCGCCGTCGATGCCCGACTGCGGGTGGCGGAGCACGTCTACGTGATCGGTGATCCGATCGGCCACGAGCTCTCCACGCACCTTGGTCATTACGAGGGTGAGATGGCCGTGCGCATCGCGTTGGGTGACGACGTCACCGTTGACTTCAGCGCCACGCCCCGAGTCGTCTACACCGATCCCGAGACGGCGGCGGTCGGTCTCCGCATCGATCAGGCCCTCGAGCAGGGCCTCGACGCGTTCGAGGAGACGACCGGGTTCCCGAAGAGCACGAAGGGCTACCTCGTCGAGGCGGATCGTGGTCATCTATCGATCGTGGTCGATCGCAAGCGCAAGGTCCTCATCGGCGCATTCATCGCGGCGCAGGGCGCGGGCGAGGCGATCCACGCCGCCGTGCTTCCGATCAAGCTCGCCACGCCGATCGATACGCTCGCCCAAACGATCCACGCCTTCCCGACGACCGCGCGCGTCCTGAGCGGCCTGTTCTCCGCCGCTGCGGCGAAGCTCCGATGAAGGACGAGCACTACCTCGAGCTCCTCGATTACCGACGCAGGGTCCATGGGGTCTACGCGGCCGTCCGCGAGCGGCTGGCCACCGATCCGGGGGGCGCGCACGCCGCGTGGCGCGCCGCTCGGGACGAGATCTTCGGCGCCCATCCGCAGTCGGCGCTGCAGGAGCATGACCGCAGGTCGTTCAACGGGCTCGCGTATCGCGACTACGACCCCGCATTCGTCTTCCGCGCGAAGATCCGTCCTCTGCCGCACGAATCCTTCGACGTCGATACGAGCACCGGTAGCGTCATCCCGTTCGTGCGGTTCGGCGCCGTCGACCTGCCCGTCGGGACGCTTGAGGTGTTCTGGCTGAACTCCTACGGTGGCGGCGTGTTCCTGCCGTTCCGTGACGCGACCTCCGGCACGACCACCTATGGCGGCGGGCGGTACCTCCTGGACACGGCAAAGGGTGCGGACCTTGGAGCCGACGGCGACGAGATCCGTCTCGACTTCAACTTCGCGTACCACCCGAGCTGCCACTACGACCCGCAGTGGGTCTGCCCGCTCGCGCCGCTGTCGAACCGGCTCGCGGTGCCGATCGAGGCCGGCGAGCTCACGTACCCCGGCGCGTCCGCGCACGAGCTCCAGTGGTGCGCGCCATCTTGATGAGCCGCAGGCGCTCGTGACCGGGATGACGACGCGCCAACGCTGGACGCTCATCGCGGCGATCCTCGGATCCGGGATCGTGTTCCTCGACTCGACGGTCGTGAACGTCGCGCTGCCGAAGATCGGCCGCGAGCTACCGAGCGGGCTGTTCGGCGTCCTCGAGGGACAGTCGTACGTCTACAACGGCTACCTCCTCACGGTGTCGGCGCTCCTCATCCTGGCGGGCGCGCTCAACGACTTCTTCGGGCGCAAGCGGATGTTCACGCTCGGGCTCGTGGGATTCCTCATCACCAGCCTGCTGTGCGGGCTGGCACCGAACATGGAGCTGCTGATCGTGTTCCGGATCCTGCAGGGCGTCGCCGGTGCGCTCCTCGTACCGGGATCGCTCGCGCTGCTCACCGTCACCTTCTCCGGCGAAGCGCAGGGGCGCGCCTTCGGACTCTGGGCCGCGGCGTCGGCAGCCACCACGATCCTCGGCCCGTTCGTCGGCGGCATCCTGGTCGACTCGATCTCATGGCGCGCAGCCTTCCTCATCAACGTACCGCTGCTGCTCATCGCGATCTGGGCGACGGTCCGGTACATCGAGGAAAGCCGCGCCGAGGGGGCGTCCAGCCGCTTCGACTGGCTCGGTGCCTTCGTCGTCGCCGTCGCGGTCGGCGGGCTCTCGTTCGGCGCGATCTACGGCCAGCAGCGCGAGTGGAAGGATCCGATCGGCTTCGTGCTGTTGGGTGCGGGCGCGCTCGCGACGATCGCGTTGCCGTTCCTCATGACCAGGCGGTCAGATCCGCTCATTCCGCCCGAGCTCTTCCGGTCGCGGAACTTCACCGTGACCAACATCTCGACGTTCCTGATCTACGGCGCGCTCTATGTGGTCGGGTATTTCCTCACGCTGTTCGTCCAGGGCACCGTCGGGTTCAGTGCCGCCGCGGCGGGCCTCGGGTTCGTCCCGGCCGGCCTGTTCCTCGTATTCCTGAGCTCACGGTTCGGTGCGCTCGCGGGGAAGCATGGGCCGCGTCTCTACATGACGCTCGGTCCGGCGATCATGACGCTCGGGATCCTCTGGTACTCGCGCATCCCGGCTACGACGACGCCCTGGCTCTTCGCGTTCGGAGACCCGGGCACCTTCCTCCCGCCCGCGAGCTTCTATGTCGACATCCTGCCGGGCGCGCTGCTCTTCGGTCTCGGCCTGTCGATCCTGGTCGCGCCGCTCACGACCGCGCTCATGACGAGCGTCCCGGCGAAGAACTCCGGCGTGGCGTCCGCGATCAACAACGCGATCTCCCGGGTCGGACCGCAGCTCGCGGGTGCGGTCATCTTCATCGCGATCACCACGAGCTTCTACGCGGGACTCCACGATCGCGTGCCGGCGCTCGACCCGAACAACGCCGACGTTCGCAAGACCTACGCGCCGCTCAACGTCGTGGTCGGGTCGCCGAGCGCACAGGCGGAGCGCGAGGCGTCCACCGATGCATTTCACCTCGCGATGTTGATCGCGGCCGCGCTACTCGCTGCCGGTGCGGCGGCGAACGCCATCGGGATCCGCAACTCGCCCGCGGCCAAGGCACCCCTACCGGAGGGCGTCGCGCACTAACGATCACCGCGGAAAGGATCGACAGGTGCGCATCGCTCTTCTCTCCCTCGATACCAGGGGCGGCATTCAGCCCTACGTCGCCCTCGGCCTCGGGCTGCAACGCGCGGGACACGAGGTGCGCGTGATCGCGCCGTCTGACTACGCGTCGCTCCTGGGTGCCTCGGGCCTCCGACATCATCCGCTCACGGGGAGTGTTGAGGAGGTCCTGCGGGGCTCGGGTGGGGTCGCCGAGAAGGGCACCCTCGCGAGCATGCGCTACGCCCGAGCCGAGACCCCCAAGCGCGTCGTTCAGTGGGCACGCGAAGCGCTCGACGCGTGTGAGGGCGTGGAGCTCATGACCGGCGGCGTCGGCGGCATGATGGCCGGCCTCGCGGTCGCCGAGCGCCTCGGCGTCCGATTCCTCGAGACCCACCTACAGCCCATCGGAGCGCCGACCAGCGCGTTCCCGGGCGTCATGTTCCCCGCAGTGCCTCGCTGGCTGGGACCGGTCGGACGCCGGGCGAGCCACTCTCTTTCGGACCTCGCAACCTGGCTTCCCTTTCGCGGCTCGATGCAGCAGGCGCGGGCGGCGCTCGGGCTCCGTGGGCCGCAGCGGCGGGTGAGCGATCTTCCGGTCCTCTACGGATTCAGCCGTCACGTCGTTCCGGCGGCGCCCGAGTGGCGCGGTCGACGTTTCGTCACCGGGTACTGGACGTTGCCGGGGAACGATCGGTGGTCGCCACCTCCCGGCCTTGAGACGTTCCTCGGCGAACCCGGTCCCGTCGTCTGCATTGGGTTCGGCAGCATGACCGCCGCCGACCCCCGCGCGACGGCCGAACTGGTGCAGGAGGCGGTACGGATGGCGGGAGTGCGGGCGATCCTGCTATCAGGGTGGGGTGGGCTCGACGCGAGCGCGCGCGCCGACGTCTTCACCATCGGGTCGATCCCACATGACTGGCTGTATGCGCGCGTGGCTGCGGCGGTCCACCACGGCGGTGCCGGCACGACCGGCGCGTCGCTGCGAGCGGGTATCCCGACCGTGGTGGTCCCCTTCACCATGGATCAACCCTTCTGGGGTGCGCGAGTCGCGGCCCTCCGCGTTGGGCCGACACCGATCGCACGCAAGCACCTCACCGCCATCAACCTCGCTGCTGCCATGACGCAGGCGGTGTGCGATGACGCGATGCGCTCACGAGCCGCAGCGCTGGGCAGTCGGATCCGAGATGAGGACGGCGTTGGTGAGGCTGTCACGCGTATCTCGCGCTTGGCTGTGGTGCGTTAGCAGAGACCGCCCACCGGTTCCGGACACCGTGAAGCGCTGACCGCCTGGGTGTCGCCGTCAGACATCGATCTACAGCCCGAGGGGCCTCAGCGCGTCGGCGAGCTGCCTGCGGTGCTCGGCGGTCTCGAAATCCAGCAGCGGGTTCGACGGCAGGAGGTGCTCGGTGATGGCGTTGTCCTTCCGCACGTAGACCGCCGGGTAGAGCTCGCCAGCCGGATTCGCCTCCACCGCCACCGCGACCCCATCGGGCCCCTGCAGGTCGACGAACAGCTGGAGCGGGAGGATCCCGTCGTCGATGAGCCCGCGGGATGGATCCGCGAGGACGGTGCGCGCGAGGTATGACTTCTGATGCCAGAGCTCGGGCGCGCGCGTCACTTCGGCGAGGAGATAGGCGAGCAGCGCGTCGGCCTGGAGCTTCGGTCGCGGGGGATCGATGCCGAAGTGCTTCTGGGCGATGTGCCGCGCGAGGATGCGCGCGTTGTACCGATGCCCATGCACAGCGCCGGAGCTGCTCGGCATGCCGTGCTTCTTGAGTCCAGGCGCGCCCTGGGTCACGGTGCCGGCCATGTATGCACCGGGCAGACCGATGCTCTCGAAGAGCGGTGTCAGCGCGGGGATCTTCGTTCGCCCCGACGTCTGCGCGCCGAGCTTCGCGAGGTCGCCGAGCGGCGGAGTGAATCCGGTCGTGGCGATGACGTCGTCGACCTCGAAGATCAGCGGTCCGCCGCCGTCACTGCGGGTGGTCCGGACCCGGAAGCCCTCGCCGGCCCGGCTGATCTCGTCGATCGACGCATTCACGAGCACCACGCCCCCGCCGAGCACGTGGTCCTCGTAGGGCTGGACGTATCGAGCGCGGACGCCGACGAGCGAACGGGTCACGACCGAGAGCGCGACCGGGCGCGGAGACGCAAGCACGATCTGCTTTGCCCAGGGGAGGAAGCCGTTCGCGAGCTCGAACGCCGAGACCTCCTTGCCGATGATGAAGATCCGCTTCCCGGCGTAGCTCTCCGCCGCCCGGCAATCGGCGTAGTGCGGTACCGCATCCATCCCCGGGATGTCCGGCTTCCACGGCTCGGCCATCCCGAACGCGAAGACAGGCACCCGGCAGCGATACTCGCCGTCGGTCGTCTCCAGGATGAACAGGTCGCCCTCGTGGCGCGTGCCGGTCCAGCGACATCCGTAACGCACCGGAAGATCCGCCCGCTCCGCGAACGTCGTGAGGTTGCGCTCCATCTCGGTGCGAGCGGGGAAGTACGACGTCCCGTCCATCAAGCCGGGCTGGATCGCGCGAAGTCGGTCCTCCTCGCCGATGAGCGAGTTCCAGTCATAGCGCTCGTAGGACCGCGAGCCGCGCTCCTCGGGGGCGAACGGCTTCGTCCACGACAAGAGGCGCTGGAAGAACGGCCAGCGCCGGAACATGCCACCCGGGCCTGGATCCGCCGAGATCACCGCATGGCGCACGCCGGCCCGGCCGAGCGAATAGGAGAGCTGCAGGCCGCCCGGACCGCTGCCGACGACGAGGACCGGGTATTCGCCCGGCGGTGCTAGGTTCGCCAGCTCGTAGCCCTCTGGAGCTTGCGCGCCTCGGCCTTCAGCATCCGGTACATCACGGTCGGGTGCGTGAGCATGAACGTCTCGAGCGCGGGGCCGGCGATGATCGCGCAGCGCAGATCGTGCCGCGCCACGATGTCGGCCACCGGCGGCTCGCCGAGGAGGATCGAGATCTCGCCGAAGAAGTCGCCGCGCCCGAGCGTCCCGTACTCCTTTCCGTCGAGGCGGATCACGGCCTCACCCTCCAGGATCAGGTAGAACGCCGATCCGCTGATGCCCTGGCGGATGATGCGTTCGCCGTCCGAGAACCGTCGCTCTTCGACATCGTGCGCGATCGACTCGAGCTCCGCCGCGCGGACATCGGCGAACAGGGAGATACCCGAGAGCGTGTCGATGAGGTGCGCCGGAGCCGTGGCCATAGGTGTGGTCTAGGGCCGCGGTCGACCGCTGGCAACCCGGCGGGCGGCGGCGGACAATTCTCCGGATGACCGAGCCCCTCCCACGCGGCACCCTGACCTTCCTCTTCACCGACATCGAGGGGTCGACGAAGCTGTTGAACGCGCTCGGGACGGATCGATACCACGAGGTGCTCGAGGCGCACACCGTCGCCCTGCGGCAGGCGTTCTCGAAGGGGCACGAGGTCCGTATCGAGGGTGATGCCCTGTTCATGGTGTTCGCGACGGCGCAGGACGCGCTCGACGCCGCGGCCGCCGGGCAGCGAGCCCTCGCGATGACGACGTTCCCCCATGGCGCCGTCGTCCGGGTCCGCATGGGCATGCACACCGGTGAGGGAACGCCCGCGAGCGAAAAGGCCGGTGCGGATTACGTCGGCATCGACGTGCACCGCGCCGCCCGGATCGCGGCCGTCGCCCACGGTGGGCAGGTGCTCGCGTCCGGCGCAACTCGGATGCTCGCGGGCACGGACCTTCCGCCCGGTGTGGCGCTCCGCGATCTTGGCGCGCACCGCCTCAAGGATCTCGCGCAGCCCGAGCAGATCTTCCAGCTCGTCCTCGATGGTCGCCCCAGCGATTTCCCCGCGCTCCGGACCCTCGATCGGACACCGAACAACCTTCCCATGCAGGTCACGACGTTCGTCGGCCGGGAGAAGGAGATCCGCGACGGGCTCCGGCTCCTCGACGGGACCCGATTGCTCACGCTCACCGGTCCCGGCGGGACCGGCAAGACCCGCCTCTCGCTGCAGCTCGCCGCCGAGGCGGCGGCGTCATTCCCGGACGGGGCGTTCTGGGTCGCGCTCGCGCCGATCAGCGATCCGGAGCTCGTGCCGTCGACGATCGCGCACTCGCTCGGCGTCCAGGTGAGCGGCAACGAGCAGCCGATCGATCGCCTCACCGAGCATCTTCGCGGCAAGAAGCTCCTGCTCGTGCTCGACAACTTCGAGCAGATCCTGGCTGCCGCACCGACCATCTCGACACTGCTGGCGGCATCGCCGGACCTCAAGGTGGTGACCTCGAGCCGGGCGCCGCTCCGGATCTCCGGTGAGCAAGAGCTCCCGGTGCCGCCGCTCGAGCTCCCAGATCCTGATCGGTTGCCGTCGCTCGAGGTCCTCGCGCAGTCAGACGCGGTGAAGCTCTTCATCGAGCGGGCGCGGGCGGTGAAGCCGGAATTCATGATCACGGCCGAGAACGCCGCGGCGGTCGCGGAGATCGTCTTCCATCTCGACGGCCTTCCCCTCGCGATCGAGCTTGCCGCGGCGCGGGTCAAGCTGCTCACCCCACAGGCGATGCTGCCACGGCTCAAGCAGGGTCTGGACCTTCTCGCGAGCAGCGCCCGGGACCGCACCGACCGTCAACGCACGCTCCGCGGCGCGATCGCCTGGAGCTACGACCTTCTCGACGGCGGGATGCAGCGGCTGTTCGCGCGCTCCGCGGTCTTCGTGAGCGGGGCGGGACTCGAGCAGCTCGAGGCGGTCTGCGGACCGTCCTCCGACATCGGCCGCGAGGTGCTCGACGGCGTGAGCGAGCTTGTAGACCAAAGTCTCATGCGGCACGTCGAGGCGAACGGCGAGTCGCGGTTCCGGATGCTCGTGACCATCCGCGAGTACGCCTTGGAACGGCTCGACCAGAGCGGTGAGCACGATGCGCTGTGCCGGAGGCACGGCGATGCGTACATCGAGCTCGCCGAACGCGCGCAGCCCGAGCTGCAGGGGAAGGAGCAGCGGCACTGGCTCGACCGCGTCGAGGTCGACCACGACAACTTCCGTGCGGCACTCGAGTTCGCGATCTCGGGCGGCTGGGCCGATGACGCGTGCCGCATGGTCTTCGCGCTCTGGCGGTTCTGGCAGATCCGCGGGTACCTGGCCGAGGGCCGGTCATGGGCCGAGCGGACCCTTGCTTTGCCGGGAGCGACGCGCGAGCACCGCCTGCGGGCCCTCGAAGCGGCCGGCGGCCTGGTCTATTGGATGGGCGACACGTCGATGCTCGACGTGTACGCGGCGGCACTGGACCTCGCCCGCGAGATCGGCGATCCGAAGGAGATCGCGCTCGCGGCGTACAACCTGTCCTTCGCCTACACGATCCCGAACAACGACCTGGCGCGGGGCCGCGAGCTGCTCGAGGAGGCGCTGGCCCTTTTTCGCGGCCTCAGGGACGGCGCGGCGGTCGGTCGGGCCTCGTTCGCATTGACCAACGTCCTCGCACGCGGCCCGGATCGTTCGCGCGAGGAGCTCCTCCACGCGAAAGAGATCATTGCCGAGGCCCTCTCCGAGCACCGGAAGCTCTCGAACCAGTTCGATCTTGGCTGGGACCTGCATATGGACGGCTTGGTCGCCCTGAAGCTCGGTGACCTGAAGCATGCCCGCTCGTCCTGGGTGGAAGCCACGGACCTGTTCCATGTCGGAGGCGACAACAGCGGCCTCGTGCTCATGCTGAGCGACTTCGCGGAGCTCGCCAAGGCGTCAGGGGATCTCGAGCGCCACGATGTGCTCGTCGGCGCGTGGGCCGCGCTCGCGAAGCAGACCGGCGTCGGCCTCACGATGATCTTCGGCGAGACCGAGGCCCGGGCTCAGCCCGACGCGATCCCTGGCGAGCGGCAGCCGGCCGTGCAGCGAGGGAAGGCAATGACGCTGGACGACGCCCTGGCATTCGCGCTCGAGCGCGAGTCCGCGAAGCCTGACTAGCTAGCCCTTCGGCGCGGCGGCCGCGAGCTCCTTGATGTGCGGCGCGTGCTCGCGATAGTGGTCTGCCAGCCACCCGACGATGTCGGCGGGACTGGTGTTGTGCGGCGCCTCACCCGGCTTGTAGGTCACCGGGACCTGGCGGACATAGTCCGAGGGCACGAGCGACAGCGCGGCGGCCGCGAAGTCGTCATGCGTCGACTCGAGCACCGCGAACGCTTCGTCACGCTCGTTCGCGGCGAAGCCGGTCTTCGCACGCGCGGCGTGTGCGGCCTCGACACCGGGATCCTGCGGCTGTAGCGCGAACGCCTTGAAGGCGGTGTCGATCATTCCCTCGAGCACACGCCTGTAGTGGTCAACGGTCGCGGTGATGTGCACGACGATGCCGGATACCGCGTAGTCGTCGCCGGTCCCGCGAAACCCGAGGGCCGCGTCGTCGACACCCATGAACGCCGTGGCGAGCTCGGCCCGGGCAACGAAGAGCTCGTGCAGGTCACGTTCGCGTTGGGCCTCGCGCGGATCGCTCACCCGGCCATGCTACCGGGTCGCTGCTCGAGCGCCGGCTTGGATATCCTTGCCGTCCCAGCATCAGTGGAGGATGTCCAGTGCTCGCAGTGAAGGATCGTGCGTACTCGAACAGCCACATCGCCTCGTGGGTGAACGAGATGGCCGCGATGTGCAGACCGGACCAGATCTACTGGTGTGACGGGTCTCTGGCCGAGGCGAAGGCCCTGCTCGATGAGGCCATCGCCACGGGCGTGCTGCTGCCGTTGAATCCAGAGAAGCGGCCCAACTCGTACCTCCACCGCTCGAACCCGAACGACGTGGCACGCACCGAGGAGCTGACCTTCGTCTGCACCCCCACGAAGGCCGAGGCGGGAGCGACGAACAACTGGATGGAGCCGGCTGATGCGTACCGCAAGCTCTCCGCGCTCTTCGACGGCTCGATGCGGGGACGGACGATGTACGTCGTGCCCTACATCATGGGGCTGCCCGACTCCCCGTTCGCGAAGGTCGGCATCGAGCTCACCGATTCCATCTACGTCGTGCTCAACATGCGGATGATGGCCCGGATGGGACAGGTCGCGCTCGACCGACTCGGCGGGTCGGATGACTTCAATCGCGGGCTGCACTCCGTCGCCGACTGCGACCCGGAACGTCGTTTCATCTGCCACTTCCCGCAAGACAACACGATCTGGTCGGTGGGGTCGGGGTACGGCGGGAACGCGCTGCTCGGCAAAAAGTGCCTTGCGCTCCGGATCGCGAGCTACCAGGCGCGGGACGAAGGTTGGCTCGCCGAGCACATGTTGCTTCTCGAGGCCGAGAGCCCCGAGGGCGAGACCCATTTCATCGTGGGAGCCTTCCCGAGCGCGTGCGGCAAGACGAATCTCGCGATGCTCGTTCCGCCGCCGGCGCTCCCGGGCTGGAAGATCCGGACCGTCGGTGACGACATCGCCTGGATGCGCGTCGGTGAGGATGGTCGCCTCTACGCGGTGAACCCGGAGTTCGGATTCTTCGGCGTCGCGCCCGGTACCAACTACCACACGAACCCCAACGCGATGCGCATGCTCGAGCACGACGCGTTCTTCACCAACGTGGCGCTCACGCCCGACAACGACGTCTGGTGGGAGGGCATGGACGGCGATGTCCCGGAGCGGCTGACCGACTGGCGCGGACGGCCTTGGACCAAGGGCTCGCGCGAATATGCCGCACATCCGAACAGCCGCTTCACCGTGCAAATGGCCAACAACACCGCGCTCTCGCGGTCCATCGACGACCCGAAGGGCGTCCCGATCTCAGCGATCCTGTTCGGTGGCCGCCGGTCGACCACCGTGCCGTTGGTGCTCCAATCGTTCAACTGGCAGCACGGCGTGTACCTCGGCGCGACCGCGGGTTCCGAGACCACTGCGGCCATCACCGGAACGGTCGGCGTCATCCGACGCGACCCGATGGCGATGCTCGCGTTCTGCGGCTACGACATGGGCGAGTATTTCGGCCACTGGCTCGCGATGGCGGCGACGGTCCCCGATCCGCCAAAGATCTTCCTGGTCAACTGGTTCCGCAAGGACGCCGCGGGGAAATACCTGTGGCCCGGCTACGGCGAGAACATGCGGGTCCTCGAGTGGGTCCTTCGTCGCTCGACCGGGAGTGCCGGCGCTATCGAGACGCCTGTCGGCTGGGTGCCACGCCCGTTCGAGGACCTCGATCTCGAGGGTCTCGACATTTCGTCGGAAGGCCTCGCAGCCGCGCTCCGTGTGGATCCGGCCGAGTGGGTCGCGGAGCTCGGTACGCACGCGGAGTGGTTCGCGAAGCTCGGGTCGAGCGTCCCGGCCGCGCTCGAGCTGCAGCGCCGGCTGCTCCTCGAGTCGGTCCGGACCGCCGCGGGCGCCACCACGCCCTAGACGGTCGGCAGCTCGGCCCGGCTGATACGCGACACGACGACCGCGAAGACGAGGGCCACCGGGAGGGCGAGCGCAATGGTCACCAGCAGCGGGAGATGCGGGTCCGCGTCATAGAGGGAGCCCGCGACGATCCCGCCGATACCAAAGCCGGCCGCATAGACGAGCTGGAATGACGCGTAGCCCAGCGCGGCGCGTGCGGGCGGCACGATGCGCTCGAGCAGGGCCGCGAACACCGGATTGGATGCCACGTTCGCGCCGGCGAGGACGAGACCGACCGCCACCAGGATCCCGTTCGACGCGAGCAGGGCGACCATCGCGGAGCCGACCGTCAGCAGGAGGGCGTTCGCGACGATCGCCGGTGCGGCGCCGAACCGATCCGCGAGGCGCCCGGCGAGCGCGGAGAACGCCGCAGAGCCGAGGCTCAGGAACGCGATGTACACGCCAACGAGCTCGAGCGGCGCATCAACGATGTCGCGGACATAGACCGGGAGCAGGGGTGTTGGGAGGACCGCGACGAACGCGCCGATCGGCGCGAGGGCCAGCAGCACCCAGAAGGCCCGCGGGAACCGGCCCGGTGCGAGGAGGTGCGTGCCGCGTCCTGGTGCCAGGCCGAGCGTCGCCGCGGTCGAGAGAGCAAAGCAGACGGAGCCGATGAGGATCGCCGTGCGCATCCCGAAGCGCGCGGCGAGGGGACCGGCGATCGGAGAGGCAATGATGAAGCCGGCGAAGAACGCGCCGTACACGGCGCCCATCGCTCGGCCGAGCATCGCGCGCGTCGCGCTCGCGGCCACGTGCGCGCTCATCACCGGCAATGCCGCGGTGCCGGCCCAATAGAGGATCGAGCTCGCGAAGGCCCACTCCCAGTGATCGAGGAGCACGAGCGAGAGCGCGCCCAGCGTTCCGCACACGCCGCTCGCCACGATGATCAGTCGGCGGCCACGGCGATCGGCGATCGCGCCGGCCGGGAGCACGAGGAGGCCGCCGACGATGTTGCCGACGCCGAAGACCCATCCGATCTGGCCGGGGTCGGCACCCAAAGTCTGCAGGAAGAGCGGCTGGAGCGGACCGATGATCCCGAAGCCGAGGCCCCAGAGCACCTGAACGATGACCAGGCGCCGGACGTCGCGTGGAAGGCTCAGGCCTTGCCCTTCACGACGCCCTGCGCGCGGCGATCTTCGAAGTCCGCGCAGGCCTGCTCGAGCAGCGCGCCATCTGCGAGCGCATCGATCGCCACCAGGGCCATCGCCTTCGCCGCGAACAACGCTGCCGCATGCGCCTCGGGTGTGGCGGCCGCATCGCGGAACGCCGTCGAGTGACCGGGCGTGCCCTCAGCGGCGATGCCGATGTACGGATGGATCGCCGGAATGATCTGGCTGACGTTACCCATATCGGTGGAGCCCATCCGCTCGTCGTCGACCGCGATCTGCACCGACTGGCCGAGGGCCCGCATGTGCGCGGCCCAGCGCTCGGCAAGAGGGCTCGAGGGGACCATGTTCTCGTAGCCGGAGTTCACATGGACGGTGATCTTGAGCTTCGTGCCGGTCGCCGTGGCGGCCCCTTCCGCGCACGCGATGAATCGCGCCAGGACCTCCTGCTGATAGCGACGGTCGAGGGCGCGGACGCTGAACTTCGCCATGGCGTAGTCGGGAATGATGTTCGCCGCGCTACCGCCGCTCGAGATGATCCCGTGCACGCGCGCCTCCGGCCGGAGCTGCTGGCGCATCGCATTCACGTTGTTGAACGTCTGGATGACTCCGTCCAGGGCGTTGATGCCGCGGTCGGGCTGGGCCGCGGCGTGCGCTGCCTTGCCGGTGAACTCAAGGTCGACGCGATTCGAGGCGAGCGACGTCCGTCCGGAGAGCGTCCGCGAGGATGGATGGCACATCATCGCGAGGTCGATGTCGTCGAAGCCGCCGGCGCGCACCAGGGCGACCTTGCCGCCACCGCCCTCTTCGGCCGGTGTCCCGATCGCGACGAGTCGTCCGGGCAGCTGATCGATGACCGCACGGACGCCGATCGCGGCGGCGGTACCCATCATGGCGATGAGGTTGTGACCGCAGGCATGGCCGATGTCGGGTAGGGCGTCGTACTCGGTGAGGATCGCGACCGTCGGTCCTGCTCCGCTCCCCGCGGCGTCCGCCCGATAGGACGTCTCGACGTCCCGGTATGCGCGGGTGACCGCGAATCCGTTCGTCTCGAGGAACGCGGTGAGCTTCGCCGCCGAGCGATGCTCCTGGTAGCCGATCTCCGGATCGCCGTGGATCGACAGGGACAGCGCGATGAGCTCGGCGCGATGCGCGTCGATCGCGCGGACCGCGCGCTCGCCCAGCGTCTTCGTGTCGGTCACGGCGGCCACCTTAGATGCTGCGGTGACCGTCGATGAGCGCGAGGATCACCGCGTCGAGCGCGCGGTCGGCCTCCTCGAAGAGGGTCGCGGCCTGGTTCGCCTCAAGGCCGCGGCGGCGCGCGACGTTCGCGATCTCCGCGAGGAACCGGGCGCGGAAGAACAGGAAGGCCTGGGTCGCCTCGCCCAGCGACAGCGAGCGTTCTTTTGAGGCGACCCCGTATTCGCGACCGAGGGCAGCGGCCTGAGCGAGGTACTGGTCGCGCCCGGGGCGGCGCACGGCGTCGAGATAGCCGATGAGCAGATCGCTCATGCGCATGCCGCGCTCGCGGAACCAGCGCAGCGAGGTCTCATCGAAGCGGGAGTGCCAGTCCTGTTCGGCCATGTCCGACCGCACGCGCTTCAGGAATTCGGCGGCGATGCGGTCGGGCGGTTCGCCCATCGCGCTGAGCGACTGCCGCACCGGATGACGCGGGCGGGGAAGCATCCCTTCGATGGAGGTGCGCAGGAAGCGGCGGTGCCCACCCGGCGTCTTCAGCACGTCGACCTTCCCGTTGTCCGCCCACCGGCGCAGGGTGTCCGGGTCGACACCAAGGATGCGACTCGCCTCGCCGAGGGTCAGCCAGAGCGTGCCGGTCACAAGAGCTCCCTCACGAAAGATGCGTGAACGTACGTAAGCCTAGCGTCAGTCCCCCGGCGACGATTCGGATTCCGCCTCGGGCTCGACCGCGGCGGCCGCCTTCGGCGCATCGCGGACGTCGTACTTGCGGAGCGGACCGATCGCGCTCACCGCGACCGATGCGAGGCCGAGGGCGCCTGCGGCCGCGAACGCCGCCGAGGTCGAGTACGCCGCAGCGATCGCCGACAGGAGCGCCGGCGATGAGGTGTTGCTGATCAGGATGAGCGTGCGGAATGCCCCATTCACCCGGCCGCGCAGCTGCGCCGGGACCTCGCGCTGACGCGGGAGGAACGCGTACACGATGTGCGCGCTCCAGGCGAGCTGCCGCCCGGTCACCGCGAGCACCACGGTCTGCCAGGTCTGCGCGAACGCTGCTGCGCCGCTCGCGAGCGCTGCGGCCGTGACCGTGTAGAGCATCGTCCGGCCGAGCGGGCGGCCACGTGCGAGCCGCGGCGCGAACGCCGAGCCGAAGATCTGGATGACCCCGGTGAAGGAGAGCGCGAGGCCGATCGTCACGGCGTCCAACCGGTATTGCTCGCGCAGCACGAAGAGCAGCAAGGTGTTCATGCCCTGGCTGCCGAGGTTGCTGATGAACATCAGGACGAAGAGGGCCCGAAGGACGGTGCTCCGCCAAATGAACACGAAGCCCTCGCCGACCTCGGTCTTGAGGTTGTCGATGGTGAGCGGCGCGACGGTCGCCGGGTCGACGTCGTGCAGCGGCGGCATGCGCAGGAAGACCACGAGCGACGGCAGGTAGAGGATCGCGGATAGCCACAGCGCGTTCGCCGATCCATACGGGCTGCCGAATGCCAGGGCACCGACGGCGACGCCGCCGAGACTCGGCCCGACGATGCGAGCGACGCGGTCG
>JANLWM010000009.1:0-7733 GCA_031364525.1 Chloroflexota bacterium
CGGTGCGAAGAGCACCTTCTCCTTCGGCGTGACGAAGGCGTGGACGAAGCCTGCCAGCGAGAGGAACAGCATCACGGCCGAGAGACCGTAGAGGATGTTCCCGGCCAGACCGGCCGCGGCACCAAGGACGCTGAATCCGAAGACCGTGAGGAGCAAGCCGCGGAGCGTCTCGCCCGTCTGCATGGTGGTGCGGAGCGACGCTGCTGCGTCGACCTTCTTCTGGAGGTCGGTGGCAGCGGTGGTGTCACCCTTGGCCTTGGCGGCAGTGACCTGCGCACGCAGATCGGTGCCGGTCGCGCCGAGGGTCGCGTACGTTGCGCCGGGGAATCCGGCCGTCTTCGCGGCGGTCTCCATGTGCAGGGCGATGAAGTACTTCGCGTAGCACTCCGCCTGCGGTCCGGTCTCCAGGAGCTGGCCGCCGTAGGCGACCAGGCAGCTTGAGCCGGCCTTCCAGTCCTTTTCCTCGGCGCTCAGCTTTTCGGCGGGCGTGAACGTGATCTTCTGCGCGCTGAGCTCTTCCTTGACGTAGCTCTGCGCGAAGCTGTACTGACCGAAGAGCGCAAATCCAAGGGCCAGAAGGAGAACGGCGACCAGGGCGCCGCCGCCCGCGAGCGTGATGTCGAGTGTCCTGCGTTTCATTGCCGTCCTCCATGTGAACGAGCTTTCTTATGCCGAACAGTCGGGCCTCGCGACCCCGCGGTGTAGTCCCGAAGGGCCCCGATCGGCAGGCCTTTCGGCCCCTGGCAGGCCGTTTCGCCCGCGAACTAGGGCCACTCGGCTCACGTGTGCCGGGCTCGCGCTCCCCAGACTGTTGGCGACAGCGGCTGTGAACGTCGCCGCGTCCCAATGGAGGCAGCTTCATGGTCCGTCTCACTACGGTCGCCGCCGCGTTACTCCTCGTCTTCTCCGCCTGTAGCTCGGCCCCGGTCGCCACGGGCGGCCAGATCACCGTTTCGCTCAGCGACCACACCGTCCAGCTCCTGCAGACCAGCGTCCCCAGCGGTCCGGTCACGATGACCGTCAAGAACATCGGCTCGATCGTCCATAGCCTCACCGTGTTGAGGACCGACCTGGACCACGACATGATCCCCCCCGACGCGCGCGATCAGGCGAAGGCCGAAGAACGAGGCAAGGTCGGTGGGACGACCGAACCGCTGAAGCCCGGTCAGTCGGTCCAGATCAAGCTCGATATGAGGGCCGGGAAGTACGTCCTCATCTGCAACGAGCTCGCGCATTACCAGATCGGCATGCACGGACCGCTGACCGTGAACTAGGAGGACGCTGACCTTCAGTGGCCCTGCTACGTTCGCCGCGATGCCGGTCTATGTCGCGCTGCTTCGCGGGATCAACGTTGGCGGCAACCGCCTGATCAAGATGGCCGACCTGCGCGAGATCTTCATCGCCGCCGGTGCGAATGACGTCGAGACCTACATCCAGAGCGGTAATGTCGTGTTCACCCACGCGGCGCGATCGGAGCCCACGCTCGCGGCCGAGCTCGAGAAGCGGATCGCCAAGGCCGCGGGATTCCCGGTGCCCGTCGTGTTGCGCACGGCCGGCCAGCTCGCGCGGGTGCTCGAGGACTGTCCCTTCCCTGATGCGGATGCCGACCACCTGCACGTCGCGTTCTTGGCGGCACGCCCTCCGGCGAACGCGCCGACGCCCGACCCTGGCGCGTTCGCGCCAGAGCGCTGTGCGCTCGTCGGACGCGACCTCTACCTGTACGTACCCGACGGAATGGGCCGCTCGAAGCTCGCGGCCGCCGTCCTCGCCAAGCCGATGGCGATCGGGGCCGGCGGCACGGCGCGCAATTGGCGCACGGTGTTGAAGCTGAACGAGCTCGCGTCGGCCCGATGACCGGCCCGACCCCGAAGGCGGCGCTCGCGGTGCGCCGATCGGGCCCGGGGCGGGGGTAGTTCGGCCCCCCAAAAAGGGACCCTTGGCCCCTGCCCGGATCGGGGTCTTGCGCGACGCTTGTCCCGATGGCGAAAGGGCGCTGCGTTCGTGGCTGAGCTGTGTCAGACCGTGTCACTGCCGCACTCCGACCGCATGTTCGAGGTCCGTTTCGAGTCGATCGGCGGCCTCGGAGCTCACGCGGCGGGGCAGGTCCTCGCGACCGCTGCCGTCCTCAAGATGGGCCTCAACGGCGCGCACTTCTCCTCATACGGCTCGGAAAAGAAGGGCTCCCGGATCCTCTCGTTCGTCCGACTTGGGCCGGCCGACATCCCGATCCGCACGAGCGCACCGGTGGAGACGCCTGACGCGATCGTCGTCTTCCACGCCGCGCTCCTTCGCGACCCGGCGACGATCGCCGGCCTTCCGCACGACGGCACGTTCATCTACAACGCCCCGCCCGGCCCCGCTCCCGCGCAGCTTGCGGCGCTGCCGCGGACCGCGCGGGTCATCCGCGTCGACGCGCTCACGATCGCGGTCGAGGAGCGCTCGCGGCCGAACGCGGTGCTCCTTGGGACGCTCTGTGCCGCGTTCCCGTTCCTCGACACCGCGATCGTCCTCGAGGCCTTCTCCGCGGAGTTCACCGCACGCCACCCCGAAGCGGTCGCCTCGAACGAGCGCGCCTTCAAGCGCGGCGCAACGGAGTTCGAGGTGCTCGCGGACGTCGGCCGAGTGGCGGGCGATCTTCCCCCGGCGCGTCCGGTGCCGGCGTTGGGCTACGTCACCCAGCCCGCCGGCGGGATCATCTTGAACGCGGGGAACACCGCCTGGAACGACCTTTCGATCTCACGTACCGGCTGGATGCCGGTGCTCGACCGCGAGAAGTGCGTGCACTGCGGCATCTGCGATCTTGTCTGTCCCGACCTCTGCCTCGTGTGGGGCGACGGCGCAGGCGAACCGTTCGCGCGCGAGCTCAAGGGCGTCGACTATCGCTACTGCAAGGGGTGCCTCCGCTGCGTCGAGTCGTGCCCCACTGGCGCCCTGGCGAAGTTCGCGGAGACGCCCGGTCTCGCCGACTCGCTCCGAGTGCCGCTCTTCCCGGGGCTGATCCCGTGAGGTCGACGCAATGACGGTCGAAACGCGGCCGGCGCCGGCCACGGCGCAGCTGCCCTCGGGGACCGCCGCACAGAAGCTCGCGTTCCACAGCGGCAACGAGGCCGCCGCGCTCGCTGCGCGGGACATCGGCTTCCACGTGATGGGGTACTTCCCGATCACGCCATCGACCGAGGTCGCGGAGAACCTCGCGCGGATGCAAGCCGATGGCGAGCACGAGATCGTGATGATCGCCGGCGACGGTGAGCACGGTGCCGCGGGCATCTGCTACGGCGCGGCGCTCGGTGGCGGTCGGGTGCTCAACGCGACCAGCTCGCAGGGCCTCCTCTATTCGCTCGAGCAGTTCCCGGTCCAGGCGGGGACGCGGGTGCCGATGGTCCTCAACCTCGCCGCACGCGCGGTCTCCGGGCCGCTCGACATCCGTGGAGATCACTCCGACCTCTACTACACCCTCAACACCGGCTGGATCGTCCTGTGCGCACGCGACCCGCAAGCGGTCTACGACCTCAACTTCGCCGCGGTCCGCATCGGAGAGCACCCGGACGTCCGCCTTCCGGTGCTCGTCGCATACGACGGCTTCGTCACGAGCCACCAGAAGCGTCGGATCCAGGTCTTCGACGACCCGGCCGCCGTCCTCGCATTCGTCGGCACGCGGCCGGCCTTCCCAACACCGCTTGACACCGAGCACCCGACGACGTTCGGCCCGTACATGAACGACCCCGACCTCATCAACAACAAGGTCCAGCTCTCGCAGGCGATGGAGGCCGCGCGCCGGGTCATTCCCGCAGTCCTTGCGGAGCTCGAGGCGCTGACCGGCAGAAGCTACCCGATGCTCGACACCTATCGGATGGACGATGCCGACACCGCGGTCGTGCTCCTCAACTCCGCCGCCGAGACGGCGAAGGAGACCGCAGACGACCTCCGCGCGAAGGGCGAACGGGTCGGCGTGCTGTCACCGAATGTGCTGCGTCCATTCCCTGCGGACGAGCTCCGCCGCGCGCTCCGTCCGGTGCGAGCCGCGACGATCGGCGACCGCGCCGACTCGTATGGCGCCGGTGGGGGGAACCTGTCACTCGAAGTGCGCGCGGCGATCCAGCTCGATCCGGAGAACCGCACCCGGGTCATCTCGCGGGTCTACGGACTCGGCGGGAAGGACTTTTACGCCGCCGACGCCGCGCGCTTCTTCGGCGACGCGCTCGCTGCGGGCCGGGGCGAGGCCGTCGAGCCGTTCGCCTACCACGGCGCGACGCCCGGCAGCGTGGACCGCGCTCCGCGGCCCGGCCTGCCGCCGCTCACGATGGCCGACGTCTCCCAAGGGATGGCCCACGTCACGTGCAATGCAGCGACCGGTCTGCTGAATGTCGAGCTTGAGCCGTTGTGGAAGATGACCGCGGTCCCGAGCCGGGTCGCGCCCGGCCACGGCGCCTGCCCGGGCTGCGGCATCCTCCCGACCTTGCACCAGATCAATCGCGTGCTCGAGGGTGACGTGGTCATGCTGTTCCAGACCGGCTGCGCGATGGTCGTGACGACCGGCTACCCGACGACCGCGCACCGGGTGAGCTACGTCCACAACCTCTTCCAGAACGGCGCGGCGACGCTCTCAGGCCTGGTCGAGATGTACCACGAGCGCGTGCGCCGCGGCGAGCTGCCGGCCTCGAAGGACATGACATTCGTCATGATCACCGGCGACGGGGGCATGGACATCGGCATGGGTGCCGCACTCGGTGCCGCGCACCGGAACCACAAGATGATGATCCTCGAGTACGACAACCAGGGCTACATGAACACCGGCGCGCAGCTGTCCTACTCCACCCCGCTCGGCCATCGCACCTCCACGAGCGAGATCGGCGCAGGGGGCACCGGAAAGCGCTACCACCACAAGGACACCGCGCAGATCTTCGGCGCCTGCGGCCTGCCCTACGTCTTCACCGCGAGCGAGGGCTACCCCGAGGACCTCATGCGCAAGGTCGCGAAGGCGCAGTGGTACGCGAAGCGCGAGGGCCTCGTCTACGGAAAGATCCTTTCGTTCTGTCCGCTGAACTGGAAGACGGCCGACGACGCCGCGCAGCCGGTCCTCCAGGCCGCGGTGGACTCATGCTTCTTCCCGCTCTATGAGATCGAGCACGGCAAGACGGCCATCACCTACGACCCCGATGCGACCGGCCGCCGCCACCCGATCACCGACTGGCTCGGCACGATGGGGAAGACACGGCACCTCCTGGAGCCCGCGAACGCCGAGATCGTGCGCGGCATCCAGGGCGAGGCCGACCGCCGCTGGAAGCGGCTCAAGGCGATGCACGCGAGCCCGGATCTCTAGGGGTACGGGGATGGCGCGGATCATCGAGACTCGCAGGCTGACGCCGGTGACGAAGCTGTTCCGGCTCGACGCGCCGCTCATCGCGGCAGCGGCGAGGGCGGGACAGTTCGTCATGCTCCGGGTGCGCGAGGGTGGCGAGCGCATCCCGGTCACCATCGCCGACTACGACCGCGCCGCGGGCACGATCACGATCGTCGTCCAGGAGGTCGGCGCCACGACCAAGCGGATCTGCGCCCTCGAGACGGGCGACGAGCTGCTCGACGTCGCCGGCCCGCTCGGGACACCGGTCGACATCGCGCCGGGCGGCCACGTGTGCGCCGTCGGTGGCGGCTTCGGCTCGGCGGCCCTGCTGTGTCTCATGAAGGAGCTCTCGGCCCGCGGCGACACGACGACCGCGATCATCGGCGCGCGGAGCATGGAGCTGCTCATCTTCACCGACGAGCTGCGTGCGATCTGCACGAACGTCGAGGTCTGCACCGACGACGGTTCCGCGGGCTTCAAGGGCTTCGTCACCCAGCGCCTCGCGCAGCTCATCGGCGGCGAGGGCCCGGGGCGGCCGGACACGGTCGTCGCGATCGGTCCGATGGTCATGCTCCGCGCGATCGCCGAGACGACCCGCGAGCCGCACGTGAAGACGCTCGTCTCGCTCGATCCGCTCATGATCGACGGCACCGGCATGTGCGGCGGCTGCCGGGTCACGGTCGGTGGGCAGACCCGCTTCGCCTGCGTCGATGGCCCGATCTTCGACGCGCACGAGGTCGACTTCGTCACAGGGATGCGCCGCAGCAAGCAGTACGCGCGTCAGGAGAAAGAGGCCGTGGAACGCCTCGCCTGCGCCGCGACGCCCGCGCTGGCCGAGGTGCACTGATGCCGGTGAAGCGCGCGCAGAAGACCCCGATGCCGGTGCGCGAGGCGGCGGTGCGCGCGCACGACTTCGCAGAAGTGAACGACGGCTACACCATCTTCCACGCGGCCTTCGAGGCCGAACGGTGCCTACGGTGCCAGGATCCGGTCTGCGTCGAGGGCTGCCCCGTCGGCATCCCGATCCCCGACTTCATCCACGCCGTCGCGATCGGCGACATGGCTGGCGCCGCGCGGATGCTCCGCGGGGCGAACCCGCTCCCGTCGATCTGTGGGCGCGTCTGCCCGCAGGAGATCCAGTGCGAAGGTCGCTGCAGCCTCGGCACGCGCCTGGCGCCGGTCGCCATCGGCCACCTCGAGCGCTTCGTCGCCGACTGGGAGCGGACCCAGGCGCCTGCCGCGCCGCTTCGGCCGACTCGCCCGCAGAAGATCGCGGTGATCGGATCGGGGCCTTCCGGGCTCGTGTGTGCCGGCGAGCTCGCCCGGCTGGGCTACCCGGTGACCGTGTACGAGGCGCTTCATGCGCCCGGGGGCGTGCTCCGCTACGGCATCCCCGAGTTCCGGCTCCCCAAAGCGATCCTCGATTGGGAGATCGGAGTGCTCAAGTCGCTTGGCGTGGAGATCGTCTGCAACGTCATCATCGGCAAGACGCTCGCGTTGGATGAGCTCTTCGACAAGCTCGGCTACGCCGTCGTGTTCGTTGGCACCGGCGCGGGACTGCCGCAGTTCATGGGCATCCCCGGTGAGGACCTCAATGGGGTCATGTCGGCGAACGAATTCCTGACCCGAGTGAACCTCATGCGTGGCTACGACTTCCCCGAGACGGATACGCCGGTGAACGTGGGCAAGCGCGTCGCCGTGATCGGCGCCGGGAACACGGCGATCGACGCCGCACGGACCGCGCTCCGGATGGGCGCCGAGGAGGCGATGATCGTCTACCGGCGCGGCGAAGTAGAGATGAGCGCCCGCGTCGAGGAGTACGGCCACGCGATCGAGGAGGGCGTTCGGTTCCACTGGCTCACGAGCCCAATTGAGATCGTCGGGAGCGCCGACGGTTGGGTCACCGGCCTTCGGTGCCAGAAGATGCGACTCGGCGAACCCGACCGGACCGGTCGCGCGCGCCCGGTCCCGATCGAAGGGGCGGAGGTCACGATCCCGGTGGATAACGTCGTCCTCGCGATCGGAACGACGCCGAACCCGCTCCTCACCAGGACGACCTCGGGACTCTTGACGACGAAGACCGGCTGCCTCGTCGCGGATGAGGAGACCGGGCGCACGTCGAAGCCCCTTGTCTTCGCGGGCGGCGATGCGGTCACCGGCGCCGCGACGGTGATCCTGGCTGCCGGAGCGGGCAAGCGGGCCGCACACGCGATCCACGAGGCGATCGCCGCGCGCGGGTAGTACCAGTTCACTGACGAATGGCTGGCTCCATGTCCAACGATGTGGCGAACGGTCGGGCACGATCCCAGAAAGAGGCGCGCTTCCGATGATCAGGCGCCTCCGCAGACAGCGCACGCTCGGTCGCGAGGTAGGGACAAGACGTGCCGTCGGC
>JANLWM010000195.1:0-1584 GCA_031364525.1 Chloroflexota bacterium
CCGGCACCCCGAAGGCGTTCGCCAGGACGATCGATGCGGTCTTCCGGCCGACGCCGGGAAGCGAGATCAGCCCCTCCATGTCGCCCGGGACCTTGCCTCCGAAGCGCTCGACGATCCCGCGCGCGGCTCCCTGCACCGACTTCGTCTTCTGGCGGAAGAATCCGGTGGGCTTGAGCTCTCGCTCGAGCACCGCGGTCGACGCTCCGGCGTAATCGGCGGCGGTGCGGTACTTCGGGAAGATGACCGTCCGGGTGACCTCGTTGATCCGCTCGTCCCGCGCCTGGGCGGCGAGGATCGTCGCGACGAGCAGCTGGAGCGGATCAGCGAATTCGAGGGTCGGACCCCAATCGGGGTGCGCTTTCTCCAGGCGGGCGAGCGTTTTCCGGGCCAGAAGCCGCAGCGCGGGTGTCACCGGCCGGGGCTGGGTGGTCTTTCGAGCTTTCGCCGGGGATCGAGCGGGGGTCAGTGCAGGTCCGCCCAGGTCACCAGCACCGAGAACTGGCGGCACCAGACGACGACGCTCTTGTAAGCGGAGAGGTCCGCGTCGGCCGGGAGCGTGTAGTTGAACGAGCCGTTCGTGGCCTTCAGCGGTCCGACATACAGGCTCGTCGCCTCGCTCCACTTCCCGCCCGTCTCGCGCGAGAGGTACACATGGACGTCGGGCGCGTTCGTGATGGCGACGTTCTCGAATCGCAATACCGTGGCGTCGCCGGCGCGCACCAGCAGCGTCGAGCCGGTGCCGTTGTGCTGCCCATCGACATGGCCGAGCGTGCCGCTCGCGATCGTTCGGGGCGCGGCGGCCGCGCTCGCGGGCGCTGCCGTACCGGTCCGTGTCGCTCCAGGTGCTGCGCTCGAGCCGGTGATGCCGACCGCGGGCGGCGTCGTCGGGAAGGCCTCGTTCGCGGTCGTCCGGATGAACAACGGAGAGCCCAGATACCAGCCGATCGCGCCGATGACCAGGACCACGAAGATCGCCGCGGCCATGCGGGCCGGCGTCGCCACGATGCGCTTCACGGGAAGTCGATCAGCTCGCCGAGACCCTGGGCGCGGGCGCGCTCGAACGCCCGGGTCGCAACGACGAGATCCTGGATCGCGTTGCCCACGCTCTTGAACATCGTACGTTCTGCCCCGGTCGTCCGGCCTGGAACGGCTCCGGTGAGCACCTCGCCGATCTCGGCGACGTCCGACGGTCGAAGCCCGCGCAGCTCGCCGGCCTCGACCAGGGCGGCGGCGCGCTGATCGACGACGACCCGCGCGCCACGCACGGCGTCATCGTCGAGCTCGCGCATCGCCGGCGTGAACGAGCCGACGGCCGTGATGTGCACGCCCGGCGGCAGGAGGGCGCCGGGAAAGACCGGCTCGGCACTGGTCGTTGCGGTGACCACCACGTCGGTGCCGTCCAGGGCTCCGGCCATGGCGGCGGGCTGAACCGAGATGCCTCCGAGCCCGGGCTCGCCCGCGGCCCACTGGCAGAACGCCATCGCATGCGCGGGGTCGCGCGTCACGACCCGGACCAGGCGGATCGGCCGGACGGCGACGAGCCCGAGCAGCTGGGTCCGGGCCTGGGCGCCCGCACCGAACAGC
>JANLWM010000220.1:0-6532 GCA_031364525.1 Chloroflexota bacterium
GCCTGTCGGACTACGACGCGCGGGTCCTCGTCTCCGACCGCGCGCTGGCGGACTGGTTCGAGACGGCGGTGCAGGCGGCGCCGGCCGAGGCGAAGCGCCTGGCGAACTGGGTCACGAGCGAGCTCCTCGGTCATCTGAGAGCGTCGAACGCGACGCTCCAGACGATCAAGGTCCTCCCCGAACAGCTCGCCGCGCTCGTCACGCTCGTCGCGGCAGGGACGATCAACATGACGGCAGCGAAGATCGTGTTCGCCGACATGCTCGCGACCGGAAGGAATGCGGACCTCATCGTCGCTGAGAAAGGGCTCGCGGTGGTATCGGATGAAGCGGCCATCGCCGCGGCGGTCGATGAGGTCATCGCCGCCAATCCAAAGCTTGTGGCGGACATCCGCGCCGGCAACCAGCGGGCGATCTCGGGCCTCATCGGTCCGGTCATGAAGAAGATGGGCGGGCGGGCGAACAACGCGGTCCTCAATAGGATCATCGCGGAGCGTGTGAAGTGAGCGTGCCGCTCGACGAGGTCGTCGCGTTCCTCGACACCAAGCTCGAGGTGCAGCGGTTCGACGAAGAGGCTTCTAACGGGTTGGTCTTGCGCGCGTCGGAGACGGTGAGCCGTGTGGCGGCCGCGGTGAATACCTCCTTCCACGCCATCACGCGCGCGAAGTTCGCCGATGCCGACCTGCTCATCGTCCACCACCGGACCTGGCCTGATATCGACCTCGAGCTCGTGCCGCAGAAGCTTGACCGACTCAAGGACAACGGCATCTCGCTCTACGGTGCGCACTCGGCGCTCGATGGGGCTGCCGGCTTCGGGAACCCGGACCTGCTCGCGACGGCCCTCAGCGTGACCGTCAACGAACGCTTCCTGCCGTACCACGGAGGCATGGCCGGCGTGGTCGGACGGCACGACCGCACCTTCGCCCAGCTCTGCGATCGGATGCGCGACGTCCTTGGCGAGCCGATCGAGGCGTGGGAGAACGCGCCAACCTGCCGGCGCGTCGCCATCGCGACCGGCGGCGCGGGCAACACCACGATGGTGGAGTCCGCGCGACAGGCGGGCGCAGATACGTACGTGACCGGGGAGGGGAGCATGTACACGAAGCTCTACGCGCGCGAGCGCGGGGTGAACCTCATCTTCGGTTCGCACTGGGCGACCGAGACGCTCGGCGTGAAGGGGCTCGCCTTACAGCTCGAGCAGCGGTTCGGGCTGCCCTGGGTGTTCATCGTCGAACAGGACGACATCCGCTAGTCCGGGCCGCGGCCGTGGAGCTCCTCCTCGCCTTGTATGAAGAACGTCCCGACGAGTGCGACGAGCGGCACGAGCGCGATGACCGCCCAAGCGGCGCTGAATCCGAACCGCTCGATCGCGAGGCCCATCGCCGGCGCGCCGAGCACGGCACCAAAGGTGCCGCCGGTCGCGGTGAGCGACTGCGCCGCGCCAGGTGCCTGCGGCAGTGAAGCGGCCGCGGTATTGAAGACCGCGGCGTAGGGGATCGAGACGCCGACGCCGACGAGGATCGCACCCGCGATCGCGACCGCCAGCGGGCGGCCCGGCAGCGCGAGGCAGGCGAGGCCGGCGAGGTTGGCGACCTGCGCGGCGCGCATGACCGTGATGGTGCTCGAACGCTCGCGGGCGATGAGGTAGCCGCCGACCGGTCGCAGCAGGAACGCCGTGAACAGGAGTGAGGACCCGAGGAACCCGGCGACGATGAGCGACGCGTCGAATTCCCGGAGCAGGTACACGCTCACCCACGTTCCTGTGGCCAGCTGCAGGCCGAAGCCCGCCGCGTGTTCGACGAAGCACCACCAGGCATTCCCGTTCCGGAGCGCGTCGCGGATCCCTCCCGGGAGCTGGACCGCCGGCACGCGCGGGGCCAGGCGGCCGTAGGCGATGAAGACCAGGAGGATGAGCGCGCTTGAGGCGACGAAGGCGCCGCGCCAGCCGCCGAACGCGAGCGCCAGGGGCGGCATGAGCTGCAGGCCGAGCGCGCTCCCGAGCGGGTAGCCGGCGCCGTACAACCCCTGCCCGAAGTGGGAGCGCGCGCCCTGATACAGGCCGGCGATGTAGCGCACACCGCCCACGAAGGCCATCGCGCTGCCGACCCCGCCGAGCGCCTTCGCCGCGAGCAGCGCCGGGTAGGCGGGCGCGATGGCGAACGCGAGGTTCGATGCGAGCGCGAGGGCGACACCGTAGACGTTCATCTGCTTCGCCCCGATGCGGTCCGCGAGCGTCGAGGTGAACAGCATCGTCACGACCGACGTGACGAACAGCGCTGTGGGAAGGAGCCCCGCCTGGACATCGGTCAACGAGAGATCGGCCCGTATGAGCGGGATGACCGCAGCCTGATCGGTGTAGGTGATGCCGACCGCGATCGCCGTGGCGGCCGCGAGCAGGACCCCGCGCGTGCGCTCGGTCAGGGCAGCAGGTCGTACCCGGGGAGGGTGAGGAACTCGACGAAGGTGTCGGCGAGCGCGACATCTTCGAACAGCGCCAGCGCATCTTCGAATCGGCGGCCCGGTCCGTTCAGCCAGCCGACCTCCTCACGCCCGATCTCCCTGACGAGGTCCTTGGTGACGACGGTGCCCTCCACCGTCGTCGCCTGGTGGTGGACCCATTGCCAGATCTGCGAGCGCGAGATCTCCGCGGTCGCGGCGTCCTCCATGAGGTTGTAGATCGCCGCCGCCCCGACGCCGCGCAGCCAGGACTCGAGGTACTGGATCCCGACGCTCACGTTCGCGCGCACTCCCGCGTCGGTGATGGTCCCGCCGGGGACGCCGACCGCACGGATCTGCGCGTCGGTGACCCGGACCTCGTCGCGGGTGCGCTCCAGCTGGTTCTTTCGGGCTCCAAGGACCTTGTCGAATTCGGCCATCGCGACCGGCACGAGATCGGGATGGGCGACCCACGTGCCGTCGAAGCCGTCGGTCGCCTCGCGGGTCTTGTCGTCCCGGACCTTGCCGAGGGCGACCTCGTTCACCTGTGGATCCTTGCGCGTGGGGATGAACGCCGCCATGCCGCCGAGCGCGAAGGCACCGCGCTTGTGGCACGTCCGGATGAGGAGCTCGGTGTACGCGCGCATGAACGGGACCGTCATCGTGACCTGGATGCGGTCGGGGAGCAGGAAATCGGGCCGGTGGTTGAACTTCTTGATCGCGCTGAAGATGAAATCCCAGCGGCCCGCGTTCAACCCGGCCGAGCGCTCGCGGAGCTCGTAGAGGATCTCCTCCATCTCGAACGCCGCGGGAAAGGTCTCCACGAGGACGGTCGCCTTGATCGACCCTCTGGGGATCCCGAGCCGCTCCTCCGCCCGGATGAAGATGTCGTTCCACAGGCGCGCTTCCTTGTGGCCCTCGAGCTTCGGCAGATAGAAGTACGGCCCGCTGCCATGCTTGAGCAGCGCTTTGGCGTTGTGGAACGCGTAAAGCCCGAAGTCCATGAACGCCCCCGCGACGGGCGCGCCGTCGACAAGAAGGTGCTTTTCGATGAGGTGCCAGCCGCGCGGCCGCACGATCATCGTCGCGAGGTCATTGTTGAGGCTGTAGCGCTTGCCCTCGGGGCTCGTGAAGTCGATCTTCCGGCGGACCGCGTCCATCAGGTTGACCTGCCCCGAGACCATGTTCTCCCAGGTGGGCGTGTTCGCGTCCTCGAAGTCGGCCATGTAGGTGGAGGCGCCCGAGTTGAGCGCGTTGATGACCATCTTCCGATCGGTCGGGCCGGTGATCTCCACCTTGCGGACCTGGAGATCCGCGGGCACCGGGGCCACCTGCCACGTACGCTCTCGAACATCCTTCGTATCCGCGAGGAAGCCCAGGTCGCCGCCCGCGCGCAGCTCCGTCTGGCGCGTGGCGCGCTCGCGCAGGAGCGTCGTCCGGACGGGCTCGAACGTGCGCGCGAGATCAGCCACGAAGTCGAGCGCCTGCGGGGTGAGCACGTCGTCCGAACGATCGACCGTCTCGCCACGGATCTCGATGCCCGGCGTGCTGCCCATCTGTCCTGGTCCTCCCACTTGCGCGATGTGAAACCGCGACACCACGATGCGAACACCGCGGGTCGCGAGCGGGGCCATCGTAGCGGCCTCCCCCGACCCCGACCTTGGTACTCCCCCGGCCGACAACCCCCTACACGGTGACCCGGTGGATGACGCGGGACCGTACAAATGGTTCGTGGAGCCGCTTCAGATCGTCCCTGCCACCCCACCGGTGGAGGCGACCCTTCGCATCCTGATGAACAGCGTCCCGTACCTGATCGGGTGCGCCGTCGTGCGTCAACCCGCGCGTCTGGACGCCATCGCGGCGGAGGTCGGCCGGAATCCGTGGCTGTTCGATCGGCGACTCACGACCCTGCAACTTCCCGACGACACGCTGCCGCCGAATCGAGCCGTCGCCTTGGACTGGCCGGTGCCGTATCAGGCCGAGTGGGTCGGGGTCCCGCCACGGCTGCTCATCTCGCGGCTCGTCTTCGCGGGCCGGACAGTCGGAGTGCTGCTCGGCACCCTCATCACGCGCGAGCCGATGAACGGGCAGACCCGCGAGGCGATCGACCTGTCGTGCGAGCTCATCGCGTCCGCGATGGCCATGGACGCCGCCGCGACGCTCGCACTCCCTGCGGCTGAGCAGGAGCCGGCGACGTTCGAATACGCGCCGCCCACGCCGATCGCCGCGGCGCGACCGGCGCCGCCTCCGGCGCAGCCCGCACCGGTGATCAGCGCGCCGCCGCCACCCGCGCCGGCGCAATTGTCGCCAGCTTCGACCGGTGCGCCCGTCGCCGCCTCCGATGCTCCGCCGATCGCGCCGGCCCTCGCGGCCCACATCAGTGGGATCGCCTCGCAGATCGGCACGGCCGTCGCGGCGGCGGGCGACGCCCGGGCCATCGGCCGGATCCTCCGCGACGCGATGAACGAGGTGAGCGAGGCGTCCGCGTTCTCGGTGGCGCTCTTCCATCTGGATCGACCTGAGGTCGCCTACCGCTACAAGGTCGTCGGCGTGGATGCCGCATCGAGCGAGCTGGGGAAGCAGGCTGTGGACGACTCGCCGAGCTGCTTCGCGGTCCGTACCGCCGAACGCTGGCACGCTTTCGACCGGGCGATCACCGTCGACGGGGAGCGGCGCCGCATCGGGGTCGTCCAGATCCCGCTGGCGTCCGGTCACGACGCGATCGGGGTCGTCACGCTGCAGACGTTCCGCGAAGGCGGCTTCGCGAGCGGCGAGCTCGCGCTCATCGCCGCGATCGTCGAGGCGACCGTGGACGGGTTCGCCGCGGCCCGCGCTGCCGGCCGGTTCCAGCCGGGCGTCGCGGACACCACGGCGGCGCCGGTCGCCGCGGTCGGGCAGGACGCGAGCCCCGCGCCCGAGGTGTCCGGATCGACCGACGACATCCTGCGACTGCTGCTCGAGCAGCTCGGTACCCGTGGCACCACGACGTCGTTCATCGTGGGGCTCGACCCCGAAGCGGGCATGCTCCGCGGTGATCGGGTCAGCCTGTCGCCTGAGGCCGCCGGCATCGACCGGCTCATCGGCATCTCGGACGCGCGCTTCGCCGTCAGCGTGGACGACCGCTACAACGCGATCGCCCGGGCCTGCCGCGAGGCGCGCACGCTGACCGCGCCGACCGTGCACGAGCTGCTGCAACCGGTCCACGACTGGAACGAGGCGGCGCTGGTGGAACGGCTGACCGGTGGCGGCCGCTCCGCGATCGCGCCGATCATCGTGAACGGCGATGTCGTTGGCGCCGTCGTCGCCGGCCCGCGCGCGCAGGACTTCAGCCAGGCGGATCTCGACGAGCTTTCCGCGCTCGTCCAGGACGCGGGCACCCGCCTCGCGGCGGCCTGGCGCGCCGCGACCCTCGGGCCGTCGGTCGTGAACATGCCCGCGGAAGCGCTGCAGCAGGCCCGGGACAACGTGGCGTAGCGCACACCTAGACTCGCCGGATGTTCGGCGGCGCAGCGTTCGCGATCGTCGGCGTGCTCTTCCTCCTGAGCGCGATCCATGTCTTCACCGCCACCCTCTACCAGTCGCTCTTCGGCACGCTTCCGAACACGTCGCTGGCCGGGATCGCGTTCGCGGTCTTCGCGGCATCGCTCCTCGCCGTTCTGACCGGGAGCCGCCTGGGCCCGCGCCGCGCGATCGCAGCGACGGCCACGGTGCTCGCCCTGTGCACGCTCGGGTTCACCGCGATCCGGCAGGAATGGATCGACCTCGTGCTCGCCGCAGCGGCGATCGTGGCGGGCACGCAGTGGCTCGCGCTCCTGCACTCAGCGCGACCGGTGGGTCGGCCGTCGCCATTCGCCATCGCGTTGCCGGCGGCGCTCACGATCGACCTGGCCCTGCGGGCGGTCGGCGCGACCGTGCCGGTGGTCGCAGCTCCGGCCCCCCTTGCGATCCCGCTCGTCATCGTCGCGGCACTGCTGTTCCTGGCCGGCGGGATCGCCGTGCTTGGTGAGCCGCTCACGTGGTCGACCTCAGGGCCGCGCGGCGCGCTCGGCCTGCTGGCCATCGGCCCGCTCCTGCTCTCCGCGGAGACCGGCGCGACGAA
>JANLWM010000223.1:0-5788 GCA_031364525.1 Chloroflexota bacterium
TGCCTACCCCATTGGGCCCTACAAAGACCGTGATTCCAGCCTCAAGCGGTACTTCGACCTGGCCATAACTACGGAAATCTGTCAGTGATAGATGCTGGACGTACACTGTGCTCCACTCACGCGGATTCCTTGGGGGCACGAACCGCGTGTCCACCAAACTGGTGGCGAAGCGCTGCAACCATCTTCATGGCTGGGGCATCGTCCTGCCGGGATGAGAACCGGGCGAACAGCGAGTGCGCGAGCGCGGTCATCGGCACGTCGTGCGCGATGGCCTCCTGGATGGTCCAGCGGCCCTCGCCGGAGTCAGCGACGTATCCCTTGATGTGCGCGAGGTCACTGCCCTCGGCAGCGAAGGCGCGCTCGGCGAGCTCGAGGAGCCACGATCGCACGACGCTTCCCTGGTTCCAGACCTGCGCGACCTTGTGGAGATCCAGCTGGAAGTCGCTCGCATGGAGGAGCTCGAAGCCCTCGCCGTAGGCCTGCATCATTCCGTACTCGATCCCGTTGTGGACCATCTTCGTGAAGTGCCCGGCGCCGCTCTTCCCGAAGTGGGCCCAGCCGTTGGGCGGCGCGAGCGTGTCGAGGAGCGGCGTCACGATCGCGACGGCCTCGGCTGGTCCGCCGACCATCATGCAGTAGCCGATCTTCAGACCCCAGATCCCGCCCGAGACGCCGATGTCGAGGTAGTGGAAGCCTTTGGCCGCGTACGTCTCGGCGCGCCGCTGCGAGTCATGGAAGTTGGAGTTGCCTCCGTCGACGAACACATCGCCCTTGCTGGCGTAGGACGCGAACTCCTCGAGCGCCTCGTCCGTGACCGCGCCCGATGGCACCATCGACCACAGCACTCGCGGTGCCTTCAGCGCAGCGACCATCTCCTTGATCGAGTACGCCGCGACGGCGCCATGCGTCACCGCCTCGTCGACCGGGCCGCGGCTCCGGTTCGACGCGACCACCCGGTGGCCGCCCTGAGCCAGCCGGGTCGCCATGTTGCCGCCCATCCGGCCGAGCCCGTAGATGCCGATCTCCATGTGTGCCTCCCTTGGTCGCGAGCGCACCCTGCTGACGGCGACCATAGTCTCAGACCGTGAACAGCCGGTGGAGCGGGCCACTGTGCGGCGTCATGTTCCTGGCCGCGGTCATCGCGATGATGGCCGCGGTGCGCGCCCCCGTACTTGGAGCGAGCGGGGTAGATGTCCTCGCGGCCTGGTACGTCTGCCTGGCCACGGCCCTCAGCTTTGTCCTCGCGAGGGCTGTCGCTCGATCCGGTCTGGCCGAACCCCGCCTCCGCGGTTTCGCGGCCGCGTTCGGCGCGATGGGGCTGGCCGGCCTCGCGACGCTCGCTGTGCTGACCGTGGTGATCTTTCCCGAGGGGTATCGGAAGTCCGGCGGAGCGATCCAAGCGTCCGGCCTGACCCTCGCGATCACGAACCTCTTCACCGGGACGTTGGCCGGGCGCCTTCTCCTGCTGTGGCCCTGGGGCAAGGCGGTCATGTGGGCCTTCGTTGTTCTGCTCGCGGGGCCCGTTCTCCTCATCCTGACGATCGGCCTGCTGTCGGTCTTTGAATCGCTGCTGCGCGGGCGGTAGACGGGTAGGGTTGGGGCGTTATGGCGACGATGAGCGCGACGGCCGCGAAGACCGAGCTGTACCGGGAGCTCGCGCGCCAGCTGCGGGCGGACTCGATCCGGTGCTCCACCGCGGCAGGTTCAGGCCATCCCACGTCTTCGCTCTCGGCGGCCGACCTCATGGCGGTCCTGCTCCTCGGGCACCTGCGGTACGACTGGTCGGCCCCAAAGGCGCCGGCGAACGACCATCTGATCTTCAGCAAGGGCCACGCGTCGCCGCTGTACTACGCCCTGTTGCGGGCGGCGGGCGCGATCGACGACACAGAGCTCATGACCTTCCGGAAGATGGGCAGCCGCCTACAGGGGCACCCGACCCCGATCCTCCCGTATGTCGATGTCGCGACCGGATCGCTCGGCCAGGGCCTGCCCATCGCGGTCGGCGTGGCGCTCGCCGCGAAGCGCGTGTTGAACGCGCCATTCCACGTCTGGACGCTCACCGGGGATAGCGAGCTCGCTGAAGGCTCGATCTGGGAGGGCCTGGATCACGCCGGTCACGAAGGCCTGTCGAATTTCACTGCGATCTTCGATATCAACCGCCTGGGTCAGCGCGGACCAACTGAATTGGCGTGGAATGTCGACGCGTACGCCGCCCGGGTGAAGGCCTTCGGCTGCGAGCCGATCGTCATCGATGGCCACGATCTCGCCGCGATCGATGACGCCATCGGCCGCGCTCGCGCCGCCGACCGTCCGACGGTGATCGTCGCGAAGACGAAGAAGGGTGCCGGCGTGTCGTTCCTCGAGGACAAGGAAGGCTGGCACGGCAAGACCCTCGATGCCGATCAGGCGAAGGCCGCCCTCTCAGAGCTTGGGGCGATCGCTTCGCGGACCTTCCCGACGCTGAAGCCGGATGCCTGGTCCCCGAAACCCCAGCCTGCGCCGAAGAAGCCGCAGCTCGCGACCTACACGGAGCCGCTCGCCACGCGCAAGGCGTACGGCGAGGCGCTTGCCGCGCTCGGCGCCGCGCGATCGGACGTGGTGGTGCTCGACGCCGAGGTGAGCAATTCCACGCACGCCGAGGACTTCAAGAAGACGGCACCCGATCGCTTCTTCGAGATGTACATCGCCGAGCAGCAGCTGGTCGCGGCCGCGGTCGGGATGCAGGTCCTCGGCCTCGTGCCGTTCGCGTCGACCTTCGCCGCCTTCTTCAGCCGCGCATACGACTTCATCCGAATGGCCGCGATCTCCCAGGCGAACATCCGCCTCTCCGGATCGCACGCCGGCGTGTCCATCGGCGAGGATGGGCCGTCCCAGATGGCCCTCGAGGATCTCGCGATGATGCGGGCCGTCCACGGCAGCACCGTCCTCTATCCCTGCGACGCGAACCAGACCGCGCGACTGGTCGCGCTCATGGCCGATCTGCCGGGCATCAGCTACATCCGGACGACCCGCGAGAAGACCCCGATCCTGTACACGGATCGCCTTGACGATTTCCGTATCGGCGGCTCGCGCATCGTCCGCGGTGGTGGGGCCGACGACTCGGTCGCCGTGATCGCCGCGGGCATCACGGTGCACGAAGCTGCCAAGGCAGCGGATCAGCTGAAGGGCGAGGTCACGGTGCGCGTGATCGATCTCTACTCGGTGAAGCCCGTCGATCAGGATGCGCTCGTCGACGCGGTGCGGACCACCGGAGGGTCGCTCATCGTCGTCGAGGACCACTGGCCCGAGGGCGGGATCGGCGATGCGGTGCTCGCCGCGATCGCTGAGGCCGGCGCGAGCGGCGAGCTGGTGCACTTCGTCCACCTCGCACCCCGCGACATGCCGGCCTCGGGGAAGCCCGCCGAGCTCCTCGCGGCGGCCGGCATCGACGCCGCCCATATCGCGGCCGCGGTGAGGGACCTCGCCGGCTGACAGTCGAGTCGGGATCGTCTGGCATCATTAGCAGTCGCGTAGGGGAGGTCCCGTGGACATTTCGATCGTCTTGATCGTCATCGTCGTCATCCTCGCGCTATTCCTCATCACGACCTACAACCGCCTCGTCACGCTCCGTCAGCGCGTGAAAGAAGCGTGGTCGGATATCGACATCCAGCTGAAGCGCCGTCACGACCTGATCCCGAACCTCGTCGAGACCGTCAAGGGCTACGCCGCGCACGAGGCCGGCACCTTCCAGGCCGTCACCCAGGCCCGCGCCAGCGCGGTCGCGGCCGGTGCGACCGGCTCGCCGCAGCAGATGGCCCAGGCCGAGAACATCCTGAGCGGCACCCTGCGGTCGCTCTTCGCAGTGGCCGAGGCCTATCCCCAGCTGCAGGCCGTCCAGGAGTTCAAGGACCTTTCGGAGAACTTGACCGCGACCGAGGACAAGATCGCGTTCGCTCGGCGCTTCTACAACGGCAACGTCCGGGACTACAACACCGCGCTCCAGACGTTCCCCACCAACATCCTCGCCGGGATGTTCGGCTTCAAGGCCGAGCAGTACTTCGAGCTCGCGGACCAGGCCGACCGCGAGGTCCCGCAGGTGAAGTTCAACTAGCGGCATGACCCAGCAGCGCGGACCGAGCCTCGTTCCCTCCGTCTCGATGTATGAGGCGCAGGCCCAGAACCGCTGGCGCACGGTCCTGCTCATCGTCGCGTTCACGTTCATCGTCGTGGCGATCGCCTTCGTAGCCGGCGACATCATCGGCGGCAACACGACCGCGGGCGTCGCCTTCATCCCGCTGGCGATCCTGTTCTCCGGCGGCTCATCGCTGTTCTCGTACTACGCCGGCGACAAGCTCGTCCTCGCGCAGAGCCGCGCCCGCGCCGTCGCCGACGGTGAGGAGACCGTCCTCCAGAACGTCGTGGAGACGCTCGCCCTCGGTCTGGGCATCCCGACGCCGACCATCTATGTCATCGAGGATCCCGCGCCGAACGCGTTCGCGACCGGACGCGATCCCAAGCATGCGTCGGTCGCCGTGACCCGGGGCCTCCTCGACTCCATGGATCGATCCGAGCTCGAGGGTGTCATCGCGCACGAGCTGTCGCACGTCGGCAACCGCGACATCCGTGTGATGCTGCTGGTGACGGTGCTCGTCGGCACGGTCGCGCTGCTCTCTGACTGGCTACTGCGGTCGATGTGGTGGGGCGGTCGATCCAGAGACCGCGACCGCAATAGCGGCGGCGCGATCCTTTTGATCGCCGGGATCGTGCTCGCGATCCTCACACCGGTCATCGCGACCCTCATCCAGCTCGCCGTATCGCGGCAGCGCGAATTTCTGGCAGACGCCTCGGGCGCGTTCCTGACCCGGTATCCGGAGGGTCTGGCGAGGGCGCTGCGAAAGATCGCGGCAGACCAGAACGTCCTGGCGGTCGCGAACAAGGCGACCGCCTCGCTCTACATCGCCAATCCGCTCAAGGACCACCCGTTCCGATTCGACCACCTTTTCAACACCCACCCGCCGATCGAGGAACGCATCAAGCGTCTCGAAGCGATGGCGTGAGCGGAGGGCCACCGCCCGCGTCGTCGCCGGACCGGTCCCTCGCCTACGCATCGACCGCCGCCATCGTCCTCGTTCTCATCGCCGTGCTCGGCGGCGTCGGCGTCTCGCGACTGTCCCGTGCGGCCCCGACGCCGTCCGGGTCGGCGGTCGCGTCGGCGTCGCCCGGTCCGACCGAGCCCCCGTCGACCGAACCGTTCGTGTTCCTGCAGCCGCTGTCGGCCGGCTGCGCGGCCGGCGACGGGGTGTACGTCGTGTCGGATGGTGGCGGCATCGGCCGCTTCGCGTTCGACCGGTGGCAGCTGATCGATCCGACCGCCCGATCGCTGGTGGCCGCGGCTTGCCAGGGCGATGTGCTCACCGCGGTCGGGGGTGGCGGCCGCGTGGTCGCGATCAACGACCGAGATCAGACCATCCGCTCGGATGGTGTGCTCCTCGACGATTTCCTCGGCGTCGCGACGCTGGGTGACGGCGTGCTCGCGGTCGGCCGATCGGGCACGGTCCAACGGCAGGGGGGCGGCGGCTGGGGCGTGTATGCGACCGGTATCGACGAGGATCTCTACGCGGTCGCGGCGTTCAGCGCGACGTCCGCCTGGGCGGTCGGCGCCGGCGGGGTCAGCTACCGGCTTGAGCCCGCCGGCTGGCGTCCGGTCGCGACCGGTGTCACTGCGACATTGCGAGCGATCGCGGCGCGGTCGGTCGACGACGCGTTGGCAGTCGGCGACGACGGCGTCCTGCTCGCCTGGGCCGGCGGC